>NZ_JBSYXP010000021.1:0-65212 GCF_054172105.1 Methylolobus aquaticus | reverse complement strand
TCGGGAGGGTGGTCAGCTCCAACGTCACCCCGCCGCCCAGCCGCAGTCGGCACGCCACCGCGTCCCGGCTACCCCCAATGACTGGGGGTACCGTCACCGCCACGAACCCACCGATCGCTGGCACCGGTGACGCCGCGGGCAACACCCGTGACTTCAACGCGCGCCGCCATTGATACAGCGCGCCGACCGACAACCCTTCCCGCGTGGCGTAAGCCCGCGTCGTGATCCCTTCCCGCTCGATCGCCGCCAGGTGCCCCGACCAATAGGCTGCCCGCTCTGTCATCGCTGTTCTCCTCTGCCGATAAACCCAGCGGATAGCCTGCGACAACAATCAGGCCAGCGGAAGCGTGCGGTTTATGGAGCGCTTACGTCGCACCCCCAGATACCGAGCCCACACCTACCGCGGGAGCGGAGCGCTTCTAATCCAAGACCGCAGCGCGGATTATCGATCCATCGCTCCGCTCTCTCAGGCGCCGAACGGCGCTGCCTTGAAGCGCGGTCGTTGTCGCCGTTGGACTTCCAGTTTAAGGGGAATCATGGAAAGATGGCGCGGAAAAACTGACGGGCCCACGCTGTTCGTCGTCAACGCATTTCGTGATGCGAGCTTTTTCTGCCACAGCACTGTCGCAACGGACCGATAAAGGACCATGGACACAAGCACCCATTGGCTAAGAACCTTCCCGTACCACCGCTTCGCGATCGCGCCGCTCCTGATTTTCGCCACACTGTCGGCCGCCATTGCAGCGGACCTTCAGTTAGGCCCAGCCCAGCCTTTCAGTTACCAGGGACTCGTTGACCAAGCCAACCAACTGGCAGCCAAACCCTATCAAAGTCCGATGCGTCCGTCGCCGGAGATCGTCGAGCGGATTGACTACGAGGAGTGGGGCAAGATTCGTTTTGACACCGACTATGCGCTCGGTACAAAGGATCCCGGCATCTATCCGATGACCTTTTTCCACCTGGGTATGTTCTTTCAAAAGGCCGTGCAAATGCATCTGGTCAGCGACGGCAAAGCCCGCCGGGTCCAGTACACTAGCCGCTACTTTTCGATGCCCAAAGACAGTCCCGCGCGCAAACTCGCCGACAATTCCGGGTTCGCGGGCTTCCGATTGCACGAATCGCGCAGCCGTCCTGACTGGCGAACCCAGGATTGGATCGCCTTTCTCGGCGCCTCCTACTTCCGGGCCATCGGCGCCCTGAATCAATACGGACTCTCTGCTCGTGGCGTAGCTGTCGACAGCGCCGAGCCGACACCCGAAGAATTTCCCGACTTCACGGACTTTTATATCGAAAACACCGTCAATGAGGCGCGCCCGGTCTTCGTTTACGCCCTACTTGACGGGCCTAGCCTGACCGGCGCCTACCGCTTCGCGCTATCGCGCAGACAGGGTGTGGTGATTGACGTCGATGCCTCCCTATTTGTCCGCAAGGACATCAAGCGCCTGGGCCTTGCACCGCTCACATCGATGTACTGGTTCAGCGAGTCGCAAAAGAATCGCCTCGAAGACTGGCGCCCGGAGGTACACGACTCCGATGGTCTCGCCATCTGGACCGGACGCGGAGAACGCATCTGGCGCCCTTTGGTTAACCCTCCCACCCCGGTGACGTCCAGCTTCTCCGATGAGAATCCAAAAGGGTTTGGCTTGTTGCAGCGCGACCGCAACTTCGAGAACTACCTGGACGGCGTCAACTATGAACGCCGTCCCAGCGTTTGGGTCGAGCCGCTGGAGGACTGGGGACCCGGGTCGGTGCAACTCGTCGAATTGCCCACCGACGACGAGATTCACGACAACATCACCGCTTACTGGCGCCCCGCCGCGCCCGTCAAGGCCGGCAATGCTTACCAACTCAGATACCGTCTGCATTGGCTGGCTGACGAACCGTACCCCGCCGCTGTTGCCCGCTGCGTCGCGACCCGGGTCGGGCGAGGAGGCCAACCCGGAAAACCCAGACCAAAAGGTGTATACAAATTCGCAGTGGAATTCGCCGGCCCGGCCCTGGACCCCTTGTGGGGCGACAGCGTGAAGGCTTCACCCGTCATCAACACGTCGCAAGGCACCATTACCGACGCGTTCATCGAACCCATACCCGGAACGAAACGTTGGCGGGCCATCTTTGACCTGACGCCGTCCACGCCTGATCCAACCGAGCTACGCCTCTTCATCCAGGGGAACGGCGCGGCCCTTACCGAAACCTGGTTGTATCAGTTTCGGCCGCGCGATTGAACGAGATTTTCGGTACGGCTTGTGCCCTCTGCGTCACCGTCTGCATCTTGGTCATCGCGCGGTCAAACAGCTGGCCCTAATGTGGTGATGGACTGGTTGGCCATCATCTACCATGCCAGTATCAGGAGCACGGCCTGGCGGGATCAGGCGCCAGACCCTAGTAGCCCCTTTTTCTTCTTGTTCCTGCGCGTCGCCCGCTTTTCCGTTGCGTCGAGCGATTTCCTCAGAACACGCCAGGCGGCCCTGACTTCCTCTCTTAGTATTGCAGCGGACGCGGGTTCCGCGCGTGCCAGCCAACGACCCGCCAGTTCCATCTGCTCCGCAAGCGTCACCGCCGCGTATTGTCCTCTGAGCGCTGCCTTGGCTCTATTCCGTTTGATCCAGCCTTGAATTTCTGCGAGTTCCTCCTCGGTACAATTGGCCCGCAGTCCTTCGTTCAAGCGCAGCGTATCCGCCCTCAGCACGGTCACTCGCTCAAATTTTGCCTCACCCGTTTCCGCATCCGTGACCGAGCGAAGAACCTCAACCTTATTTCCCCGCCAATTGAATTCCATCAGCCCCTCTCATTGGATCTGAAACTGTTGACTTCCAGAATCGGCTTTCGCCACACCCAAACTGTCGGCGCCCAGTCCGGCGCGGGCACTCCCTGGACCCACCTAGCCAGTGCCCCGGCCAACAAGCCGCGCTCCACGCAACTAACTGTGTCGCCCACCATGTTGCATCTGGCACCCGCGGCGCTGTCGCGCCGCGAAGAAACACACAGCTCTACTTATCATCCGCGTTACTCTCCCACAACCCGTCAGAAAAATGACCGCCCGTGATTCGTATCGCTAGAGTTATGATGGGGCCCGTGCTGTGCAACGCGCATCGGACCCTAAGCTAAGCTCAGTGCGCTCCGCGAAAGTGCCGCTGTGCGGCCACACCCACACCCTTGTTGGGCGCTGCGCAACTGAAGTTCTCAAAATTCGTCAAACGATCCAACCCGCCGTCCTCAAAAATCGGGCCGGGAAGATCAAACGCCCAGAAAATCACCCCAATCCTCTTCTCGCTGAGGTAGTCGAGCAGGTTCGAAACGATTTTGGGCGTGTCGGGTTTGCAGTTTCCGCGGCTCGAATGCGCATTGAAGGCCGTCACAATGACCGGGTGACTATCCGCAAAACGCCCCCAATCCCTATCCCAGTCGGCACGAGTGCGGGTCTCCTTGTTTATGAACGGATGCACGCCGTAGACCAGTTTGTTCATCGGATCCTTAAGGCTGGGGGCATTGCTCAGATAGTGCCCAATACGCAAACCCTCGACGATAAGCACATTTTTTGCCCCGGTCCGACGAACCAGATCGATGAGCGATTGATGCCCTTCCTTCCAGATCTGCCAGTTCCTAGCATTTTGTTCCTTGAGGCCCGGCTCGTTGAACAACTCGTACATGACGCCGAGGTCATTGGCAAACACCGGTGCCAATCGCTCCCACGCACGCCGCGTCATGTCGGAGGGCATATTCGATTGCCCCTTCAAGCCCGTGGTCTCTTCCCACTGCATAGACACGATGACCGTCAATCCCTTCGCCCTGGCCAACGCTATCCCCTTTTTGTAGTCTTCCAGGTAGCCTGGGGAATAAATCGGAGATTTTGGATCCAGGGCTGCTTGGCTGGCATGTATCCGGACGACATCCGCGCCAAACCCCTTGACCTTGTCCAGCAGTTGAGTGCCATATCGCGCACGAGCTTTAGCGAATGAGTCCTTTGCATGTTCTTTCGAAGCCACAAAAGCCACCAGTACGAACCCTTTTGGCACCCAGGGCTTGCCGTCGCGCAGAATATTCCTTCCCGAGAGAGAGATATCTCCGTTCCCGGCTAACGCGGACACGGATTGCAGAGAGAAACATAAGGCGACGAAGACGAGCCAAAAAGCCCGGAATCTGTTAACTTCAAATCTCATCTATTTACCTTCATTTAACTTTGAGACAGACATTTCCGCAACTGCGATCGTATCGCTCATACCGCGGTTGAAGCGAACACCGTTGTTTGCCAGGGAGTCGACTCGGCGCTCCACTGCAGAAGTTGATGTAAGGGTCTGGGCGAGCAATCGCGAAGCCTCCTGTCTCTCGTCGAGAAACAAGTCCGCCCACTTCTGACCGCTCGTCATTTCGTCGACACGGCGAATTCGCGACCGAAATACGACTCCAGAAATTGTCGCTGTCCCTGCATGGTCTCCTCGATGCGATTCACCACTGGCAATGGGATCTCGATGTTGCCCGTTTTATGTACCTTGCTAGTCATACCGTGGTAGCGCCGAACTTCCTCACACCCGAGAAATTGCTCTACCCTTCGGAGCAATTCCAAAGGACGCCTGACGATATCGCCAAACGGAAGAAACAAAACATTGTCCTTACCCAGGGTATCGATCCAGAGAGGTATATATTCCGCATAATTACCCCGATTATGAACTGCCGCAGAGTTTGCAACTCTGTCCCACGCCTTTGGTTCGGCAGGAATAAACGTCTTCGACCGCTGGATGGTCATTCGAATTTGCGAAAGAGCGCGGTCCACTGGGTCTCGAATGAGGTAAATCGCCTTCACCCCACCCAGTAGTTGCTTCAGATACGTGATACCGGCTGGCCCGATTGCGCAGTACGCCGGTGTTACCTCACCCAGGATCTTCCCAGTGGCCTCAGGATGAGAAAATACACCACGGTACCAACGCTCCGTGAATGGAGTCTCGGTAGCGACGCCAAGCAGATAGCGTACCCGTTCCAGATCGATGCTCTCGGCTTCGCGGCACTCGGCCACCAAAAGCTTCTTCACTTGTTGGGCTAGGCCCTTTTCTATCCAACCCCTATTTTCAGGTAGAAATAGATGATCGAAGTAATGGAGCTCCTTTATTGGGGGCATCCAAATAGCCGTATTCTGTCGCAGCATGGACCACAGCCATGAAGTTCCCGCCTTTTGTGCGCCAATACAGAGAAAATGCGGGAGCGCAGTATTGACCTCTTGCGTGTTCATGCGCACTATACAGCTTGGTTCTTCGCGTAAAAGAAGAAGTTCTCACCCTTCCGCGCGCGGTTGAACCGTTCCTCGTTCAACACATCAAACACAGCGGCTTTGGAGCCAGGCTTGATGCGCTCGTGGGTCTCGACGGCGAAACATCTCACCCGGCTGACCCACGACATGTCGGACTCTTGAAAAGCCTCCTTCTCAGCCCCTTCGATATCCATCTTCAGGATATCTACCTCTTCAAGTCCGTAGCGCCCAAAAATGCTGCTTATCGAGAACGCTTTCGTCGAACCCCGTCCTTCGCCGGGGTGCGTTCGCACGCCCCAAGATTTCAATGCGTGCCCGGTTGCCCCACGATAGCTGAGATTCAAGTCAGTTTCATGCGACCAGATAGCGCCATGGAGGCAAGTGACGTCTGACAGTCCGGCAGTATTTTCCAACAAACAGGCAAAGTTTGTCGGGTCTGGCTCTATTGCGATGACACGGGCATCCGGGTAGCGGGCTTTAAACCACAATACGGAATATCCAACGTTCGCACCTGCATCAATGATTACCTTGCACTCACTCGGAAGATCCTTGTCATATTCTTCCCGGATCCAGATCTGGTTAAAGACCTCCGGGTCCGTTTCATGCATCCTGAGGCGCACACTCCTGTCCAGACCCGGAAGACGAACGTTGAGCTCGTCGACCACAAACTGTTTGAAGACCTCGACAGGCACTTCATTTTTTCCGAACCGAATTCTCATCCTGTGAAGCTCCCCGTTTACCTCTGTTTCCCAGGCCTTTGCGCTAATGGTTGACGGCGATAGGCCTGCCATCTCCACACCTTAACCGACACGCACCCGGCGGCGTGCCTCTCATGCCTTAGGACGAATCAGCAGACGCCATGGATCACTCTCCTGGCAAGCCCGAAACGGCCAGCGAAGGAGACACGGGTTTGACCACGCCTACCGCGCCACGCCCGGTCCAAGCGAACGACAGGCGACGTCCCGACACCAGACGTCCCTGTCGTCTCGTTCCCCGGCCCGGGGAACCGCCACACACCCCGGACTCTCTTCGATCAAGTGGCTCCAGTCGCTCCGAAGGAACGGCAAAATGAACCACGCCCAACACGGTGACTTAGCAGCCAAGGCGTTTACGCCTCAAGCGCGCGGGAGTAAAGCGCGTAATCTTCCGCGAGTGCCTTCCTAAGGCGCTGAGTGAGGTCCGGCGACAGGTTGATCGGAAACGCCGGACTCTTGTTTAGTGTGGGAATGCTGATCGACTGACCCAGCAGTGTTTCCAAAAAGGCGGCGAGCCTTTCCATTTTCTCCAAGGCGAATAGGCGTTTCACTCCCACTTTCCCCCTCTTATTGAAGACAAAGTCGCACTGCCTGCCGATCCGCGCGAACTCAGGAGGCGCAGACGAGAGATAGGCCTCGACGAATTGGTCAAACGTGATATCTCGAGTACTGTGTTTGCCCAAGGGCCCGGAGCCGTTCGGGTCAAGCCGTGAACGGTATCGGTACCAGCTCTCCAAGCGGCCAATTGGCTCTCTGACGATGCACAGGGTCTCGATCGCCCTCGCCTTTCCCCTAGCACGCAGTAGAGGCAAGAAGAATCGTTCGAATTGCCTGTAGTTCATATGTTTATAACGTCCGCGCGTAATAATCTCCGAATACGGGCGAAGCGCGCTGTCCACAGATGTAGAGGCTGCCTTTGGCATGCACAGAAAAGCAAACTTGTATTGGGTACTAATTAACATTGGAACTCCAAGTAACGTAGCCAGGCAAACCGGACAGACATCGACACAGCGCCTCCGGGCGGCACACAAAATTCTCAGGCCACCTTAGATCTTTCGCTTTAATTCGGGCGGGCCGACTGTTCCCACAATCAGTTGACCTTAATGCCACGCCATCTCGCCGCATAACTATTATTAACATCTGCAGTCACGTGGAAGCCGGCAATGACCGGTGTTGCAGTCCGTATCATCACAGTCTTGCCGTTAAAGGTTGTTACAAACGGCACGGCAACAAATTCGGGATTACTTGATATCATAGTAACTGATACGGTTTGAATATCTCCCCAGGCCAGGTGACCAGAGAAATCAGCCTCATAACGGTCGGTTGCCTTTCGCGGAGGTAACAAGGTCATCGTCGCATTAGTCCCCATAGGCACTTCAAAATAGGGCGGAGCGTTGGTGAAGACGTTGTTTCTCATGATCGCCCCCCGGATCTTCACAGGATCCAAGGGAATCAAGGACTCGCTCGTTGGCTCCCAACATGCCTCAACAGCCACTGGCCGGATAACCCTCTCGACTGCCTCGCCCAAATGCTCGTCTTGCGTATAGAACTGATTGTCGGAAATTATGATGTTCTGCAAAATCGACTTGGGCTTTAACGCTTGAATCTGAATGTGACTAAACGCGGGACCTTCCTTAGGGTGATTATATCCTCGGTAGAATAAATTATCCGTGATTGTCACATAATTCCGCCGGTTGACCGCCTTGTCATCTACACGAATGACTAAGCGACAATTGTCGATATAGTTGTTAACAATTAGACATGAGGACTTGATATGGGCGTTCAGTAAGATGCCATCAAACAGCGCGTTCTCGACGGTACCACCCGCCGTAATGTGGTTTCCCTGGATCCGATTGGCCCGCATTCCGACCTCGATCCCAACGCGACACAGGTTTATGTTGCAGTCAGAGACGACATTGTCGGCCTGACCCAGGAAGATCCCAGTCGACGTTCGGTTCGTGGCCTCTCGAAAGTTAGGGATCTCGCCTCGATGCTCTGCCCCCGTTCCGTCGCCCCAAAGGTATTCCACAATATTGCATTTTACAACCTCCAACTCATGGTTATACCCCTTTTCATTAGCGTAGATCCCATAATCGCGCTGGTGAACAATCGTGCAGTCCTCAATCCTGAGCCTTAAAAAGCGATGAGCGAAAATCCCATTCGCTCGCTTTCGGCATTCCAGCCCCATGTTTTCGATTTTAAGTGTATTTACGTCCCTGACATCTAATAGGTATTCTCCCTCCGGGAAGCGCGGCGAGGGCTCTATCAGGCCGCTGGTCAGTACCATGCCATGTAGCCCATGCAGTCGAATAGGCATGTCGACTACGAAAACGTAACCACCTAAATCGACCGTCGCAAATGCCTGCGTGTAGAACTTTGCGCCGGCACTAAGCCTTGTACGGGAACGCGGACAAGAGGCGATGGCGTCGAGAAACGCCTGTAACAGGCCTCCCGCAGGCTCACCTGGGTGAGCATCCAAGAAATCGGAAAAGCTGATTCGTTCCATTGCGACAACATCGCTGACTGTGAACAAGAACTGAAATGTCCATTGCGCAGCAAGAGTTCCTCCCAGCTTCTCCGACTGGAGCTAACCCTCGCCGCAAGCCTCTTGCCAAAGCTAAAAGGCTAGCCCGCAGCGCACCTATCCGATGCCAGACCGGGCACCTACCCCTGAGTGAAGATGACAATTCGCTATGTACTAGGACCGTCTTCTGGCGGCGAATAGGTAACTGACCCACCGTCCTACCGCTCGCCCCGCCTGGGCTCCCACTATTCATCTGGAACGCCACCCAACGGCTAACAGCCTATCATACTGCCAGTTTTTCCCAACAGTGGACACGTAAACTCGACGGACCAACTCCGGCGCTCGTCTCGCCCAACCGCCTCACCGAATGAGATAAAGCGGAGCAGAGGACAACTTGCGACCAAAACCTACCACAATGTTCCGAAGCGCTGAGAGGAACCAGGGCCGAAGACCTGCGGCAACAGGCGTATACCGACTCAGAACCTCAACCAAAGACATAGGCCCGCTTCGCATCGAAATACTCACGAAGCAGCGCAAGAGTCCTTAGGTACTCATCGCCTCGTTCGTACTCGCCAACATTGCGCGTACTGACGACATCCCGATTTCCGCCTTTGGGTGGATCGGCGCCTAGAAATTGAAGGATTCGATCCCCGCAGGAGGCAGAATCCCGCAGTTCCTCCGCGTTGACCACCAAGAGGCGCTCTTGGGGGAAAAGCTTACGGTAGGATCGAAGAAAATGTTCGTAAAAGCTGAAGAGTACGTATCCGCCCTGCCCCACTCTGTCGCGAGCGAACATCCCTTTCGGATGCCCCCCTGGGGGAAGTTCATTAGACTCAATAAATTCGATCTCGGCGCTCATCGCTTCAAACAGCCCCCGTGGCTCGCGTCCTTGCCGCTTCTCCATATAAAAGCTCGAAATCGCTCTCTCTGCAGGGTCTCGTAGGGTTACGATCAGTTTTGCATCCGGCACCATCGCACGAATGCGCGCCGGCGCGACCGGCGAGTGGAAATAGGTAGCAGTAGCCTCCCCTGTCAAAAAGGAAGACCCCTCCGCTGGCGCGGGAAAATTGCAGCGATACCACTCTTCACCGTACTTGAACATGGGACCATTGAAAAAAAATAGTTCTTTATTGATCGCGGGATAGATACTCGGACTTCGCGACAGAAACGCGTATAGTGCTGTCGTCGCAGTCTTCTGGGGCCCAATTACGAAAAAATCTGGAAGCTTGCCACGGGCTTTGTGGAAGCGGGATAGATCCTCAGCTTTTGAGAACGCGGCATGACAAATCGAGGCGTAATATTTTTTTTCCAGGGCATTCGCGACGTCCCCCTTCAGCATCAACATATCGGAAAGGAAATCACTGGCGTAGAAATTATACTTCAAGGTACGATTAATCACCCAGAGCGCATGAATCATATAGTTGAGCAGAGCCATATCCTTGCTGCCAAGAATATGAGTCCGAACACGGTTTTTCAAAACGAAGTAATCGGGCAATTCCTGAGGAAAACAAGCTGCTGAACGAATGAAAACCTGGATAGCGTCACGAAATCGGCCAAGCCAAGTGTATGAACCGGCTAAGCCCATTAAAGCATGGTGACACCACCATCGTCTCTCGATGGCTTTGAGATAATAACTTATCGCATTTTCATGGTCGCCGACGTTCGCGCATTCGACAGCCGACTGGAGATTGGACTCATACTCACCCATAGCAAAAACCTAAGAGCTTCCACTTCAAAGGACCCGTGCACTGTTCCCACAGGAATTCCCGATAGCCACAGGGACCAACCCATGTCGATTCGAGACCTGCGGCGTACGCGAACCGCTGAGGGCCTTAAGATCCCACGCCCCGTCGAGACGTGTGCAGCGCTGAGCACCCAATCGAATCACAACCTGTCAAGGTGGCGGCCAATAGATTGCTCATGCACAATCCGCGCTAAGTCCATGCACACAGAACACGTTCTCGCAGCAACGCCGGAAGGCACATACGAATCAGGAGGCACGACCGTCGAACTGCACCTTGGCGCTCAATCTCTAGGTCGCCTCGCAGGCCACGCGAAGAATGTCATTTTATCAGATGAAGCGCCCGCAAATCGGACACGCCGGTCACCCTTGCCGAGATTCGGGGGTCATGTAGGGTGAGGGCCCGGTTGCGCGCGATGACCTGTTGATAAATCTTATACTCGGACCCCTCGTTCCAATGTTCCCCGCGCAACGACTCTTGCGCTACATATTCGTGAAAGGTACTAAAATACTTGAAGTGCAGAAGAGCACCCCGCTGGCTACTAAGTTTTACGCCCCCGATCCAATGTAGGCCCTCGTAAAGCCTTAGGTGCCGACTGTACTTGAAGAGTGGGACCTTGTTCAGTATAACTGTAGAGATCCCGAACACACGCTCTCTCACTCCGCCAGAATAGGTGGGAGAATTCTTTTCCGGCCCCCCGTTCGGCTCATAATAAGTGTAGAATTTTCGATCGATGTAATTACAACAATCCAGAAAGCTGGTACCCGACTGATATACGGTCTCTGCGATAGAACGATCCGAGTATGTGTCAAGGAACAAGCAATATAAGCCAGACGCCCCTTCACGTTCCAAAGCAACACACAGCGCCGGGATCGAGTGGCTATCGCCTGCTGTGTAGAGCAACTCGTCGGCGTCAATGACCAAACACCAATGCCCGGCGTAAAAGGTCTCGATCACCGCTTCAACCCAGTCAACGCCCCATCGGCTTAATCCATAAGGATGCTGCGTCACCCACAATTCAACATCGTCATGCGAAGCTAGGAAGTCTAAAGTCTCCGGTGTTGAGTAGTTATCGATGACGACAAATCGCCGAATACCGCGCTCCCGATAAAATGTCAAAAGATACGGAAGACGTAGCAGTTCATTTCTCTCGACGATAAAGCATACGGGCTCACCTTTCTCGATCTCAACCTTGGCCACCTTTAGTCGAAGCAAGCCTACGCCGCGAACATTCAGCACCTCCGCCTTAGAGAACCTGCCCAGACTGAATGAAACCAAGGAATGTTCCGCGTTTCTCGGAATGTCAGCAAAAGGGAGGTGGACATTGTGCAACGTCATATCGCAACGCAGCTTGTCCATCTCCCGTGTCATCTCAGCCGGGGCCTCGCAATCTCGTATATAGGTGGTAGTGACGGTTCGGGATATGCGCCTTGCCCCAAGCCTTCTGGCAAAACAAACTAGCGTTGATAGGAACTCCTCTGCGTTGCCGTGCCACAGATGTTGCGTCGACCCTTCGCGTTCATCGCGAAACATTGGTGAAGCGAAGTGGGCGCGAATCTCTCGCAGCGTCTCGACGGGCAACAATAAGGAACTATCGGGGGCCGGGCTATCTGTGGTGCTGCCTTCCAACTCGATCGGGAATTCGTCCAGTTGTCTTACCAGCCCCGTTATGGCAGCGTGATTCAGAATGTATCGATCCTTATCGACGAATAGAAACTTTTTTGTTCCAAGATCCTCTATCGCCTCCATGATCCGAACTAATGCATCCGCGTCGATCCGTTCGGGCCATCGAAACAGCTCACGCCCGTCCGTCGCTTCGATTAGACCGTAGTCGGAAACTAGGACACAGCGCGCGGGAGGCAACTCGCCCATCTCCCCAGACCTAAACCGCCTGAGCTCTGGTTCCCGTTCAATCCCACACGGAGCAATCAATACCATGCTGTAGGCTTCGGCGACTTGACCTCCCATCGCCTCCGTTTGTAAAAACTCGGGTTTTCCTGCTCCGGGCCAGTAAGTAGTCGCGACGGCAGCTTGGCTTTTCCGGCTCATCTCACGACACGACGTGGCACCAAATCGTGGAAGGTGGCCAGGGGCGCAGTTTGGATCGTCGACCGCCCCGATCAATCGGTGGAGGTCGAGATCGTCGAGCAGCAAAAGGCGAAGAATTGACTCTGAGGGACTTCGGGCGATGGTGCAGCTCCCCTTAGTCTTTTCCCTATAAAACCCCGGCCAAAGCGCACCACCTTTACCGAACACAGGCCCCGTTCGCTCGAAACAGAGCTCAAGTTCTTCGAGCAATCTCTGACGATCAAGTAGCGCGAAGACCCTTTCCCCGTAGACTGAAAAGAATGCGCCGCGGAATCTCTCGTTGCGACACAAGACCTCGATCGCGGTGAGGACACTTGCCGCAGAGCGGCTACTAAATAAGAGGCGCGAGTATCTCCTGATTACGCCCAGGACACCCTCGTAATCCTCTAGTGTCACTGCACCACTGAAGGCCGCGGACACTAGTTCAGGAGAAGCAATGCGACGCTCCGAGAGCTTCTTGAATAGGCTGGCGGCGTAGCCGTATTCGCCCACTTCATTTAGTAGGACAGCAAAATTGGGCCCGAACCACAAAGCCGCCCCTTCATCAATCCTGTAGGCCTCTGAAAAGAGCGTGTATGCTCGGTTGTTTTGACCGGCATCGCGCGCCAGATTCGCTTTCACACAAAGGTATTGAACATTCTTCTCAAGCTGCCGATGCTTGGTAGCCAAATTGTCCAACTGAGCACCAAGAAATTGGCATTGTTGGCGTCCAAGGAAACCTCGTCCATGCGCTGCTTCAACGAGCCGGAGATAGTCAGAGCATAGAGTATCCTTTGTGTGCTCTGAAAGAGGCGCAGTAACGAGAAGGCCGATCTGAAGTGTCAACTCGTTTAGGTCTGGCCGGATTAGGTGCGCAAGCTCGGCTGCGTGTACGGCTTGCTTGTAAACGATCACTCGCGACAAGAGGTTGAGCTGACCTTCATCCTCAACCCCATCGAGGTCGCGACAATCCTCCAGCATCCGGCGAGCAATGTCATACCACCCACGCTGTACGATATGTAACAACATGAGCTCCATCAAGTTGCCGCTGAGAGCACACTCCTTCAGCAGCGCCCGACGCTGTTCGGAATCAGGTGAAGTTAGACAGGCGAGGAAGAACCCCACGAAAGGATTACTCGGTGAGAAGCGATGAAAACCTTCTCGAGCCAAGTCACCAAGTTTGTCCAGCAAGCCCTCCGGCGTCTGCGCCAAGGACAGATCCACCTTCAGGGGCGAGCCCGGCAATTCGAGCTCCAACGACTCATCCAAAAAGACAGCAAGCGTAACTGGCTCATTCGGTTTCGACAAATCGAAATGGTGCGACACCGATACTCGAAATCCACATGCCCCGGCGCCGTCAATAACCTTCTGTACGTCGATACGAGCGAGTTCTGTACGCGCCTTTCGCGACTTGCGGCCGTTGATGACGACCCATAGATCCACGGGCCTAGGTGGATCGCTCAGATTAATGACCCAACCTTCCAGCGCTAAATCACCAGTCATTCGCTCGAGAGCGCCGACGAAGGTCCCGCGGACATTCCTTCGGAGGCTATCTGGAATTGGATCGGTTTCTCCTCGTGCGTCCCTCTTGCGCCATCCTAATTCCGTGATTCGCCTAATTTGATCTAGCATGACTGTTTTTCTTCTCGGACCTGTTTGGAATCAGAGGCTGAAATAAGCACCAAAGTGTGCACGTGAAAAATTACAAAGAACCCAGCAGCCAGACCTTAACCCTGACCCGCGTTGAGGCGATGTCGCCGGTTCCATGGATGTCTGCACGAGGCCTGGCCGAAAAGTGGGCGACAAAGACGGTCGTAGGACTTCACGTTGCTGTGGCATAGAACCTGTTCCCGGCATCCATCGAGAACCCTGCGTGCACGGGTTGCCAACCGGAACTGCTCGTCTCGACCGAGTTCAGCCTTCTTGGCACAGCCCATTACTGCTTCCCGCCAACATTGACCGAACCATTGCGTGAAGATATACCGCCCTTGGGAGCACCGAAACCCAAGCGTTCTCGTGGAAGACAGAAAAACGCACCTGCCCTTCATGCATACCGCGAGTGTCAATACTAAAAAAGCTGTCTTCCCGTCCCTGCCCCATCCCATTCGGCCAAATATTCGTTGAGACGGGCACAGCCGCGTTCCGTTCGTTTGCCAAACGACGGAGGCACTCACCAAATCGCCGGGGCTTGGAGACGACCGCATCAAGCCACGACGCTACCGTTGAGCGAGCAGGAGAAAGCGGCGCCGCCGACTCTTTTGCGCCCCTACTGCCTCCAAAACCTAAGCAGTGACCGGCTGTCGGTAAGCCGAGGCACTGCTGTACCGCGCCGCTCTGTGCCCTGTTCCGCTTGCGATAAGCCTCGGCTGCACCTCGGTGTGGCCCCATGATGGGCCCTAGGGCCTAATTGCTTCACAGGACCACACGAACCGCCGCCGGCGATCAGAACGCCTAGCGAAGCCGTCTGTGAAACGGGGGTTTTGCCTAGACAGCGTCGGTGAAGCTCATCTCTGCGTGGTTAGACATCGCTTGACTTCACCCCCGGGAGCCAGACGTCGCGAGGAGGTCAACTTCACCTTAGATTCCCGTTGGCTGGTGCGCCGATTTCAGGAATCGGGTGAGACAGTTGACTCCCGACGCGGACATCAAGCGTATCCTTGCCAATCATTCCAGTAAGATGACGAACCCGATCACCCTGTAGCAGACTCTCCCGAAAGGACAGAAACCGCTGATTGATCTCGGTCGGATTCCACGCAAGTGTCAACGGCATTAAATAGTCATCGACGCTGAGCGCATGCATCCGTGAAGCGATTGCTCCTATATCGAATGCGAAAACCGGGTGCGAATAACGCAACGCGATCGAAAGCGTGTAGCTATAGGTCTCAGGCCATACGTAGGGCAACCAGACGCAATGCGGCGCCAACTCAGCCAAGCCGGCGTCCGCAAACTGATCGAGGTAGCGCCCCGTGATGGTGACTCCCTCTCGCCGGAGCGCAAGGTCGTTGAGCGTATAGCCATAGACCACGAGTTCCAGCGGCAGGCCTCTCTTCTTGATGTCCCTCGCACATGCCAAGAGCACATCATAACCTTTTACTTTGCTAATGGCCCCTATCACGACAATGCGTAGCGATGCCCCATCCGCCAAGGCAGGTTGCCTGATGTCGGCTGGAAAGGTCTCTCGCGGCTCATGCGGCTGCACATCCACCCGCAATCCGCGAAAGTGCCGTGTCAGGCGTCTAGCCACATCCTCGTCTGGGACCACGACCGAGTACGCACCCGCATAAAGCTCTCTATAGAGTGCCCGCCATTCCCTTATCTTCATTCTGCCAAAGTCCGAACCGTTCAACGCAATACATCGATCACAGACTTTTTCCTCTGGCTCACCACAATAAACCCCCGTCGCGTCGACAAGATTCACGCGCGGACAGACACTCGTATAGTCATGAACCATAACTCTCAGTCGAGCGTTGATTTCCGTGGCCACTTCCAGGAGCACTCTACCTGCTTCAGGACCGAAATCAATCAAATGATGGATGTGGATTTCCGTGATACCGAGATTGGTCAATAGTTCCGACAGGGCCGATCGATCCCGCAGCGCTAGGTGCTTCAGATTTGGCAAGGAATGGACATCGGGATGCACTACGCTGACGTGCTCGCCGTCCGGCAACGGGCGCAAGAGATAAATACCCTTGTTTTCGCCCCTGAGGCGCGCCGCGTCCTCAAGTAGATGGCGTTCCGTTCCTCCACCTCGAGCGTGGTTTACCAAAAGGACGTTGGTCTCAGCTTTCAGGCGACCCAAACGCGCGAGATCAAGCCGGGAACGGGCACCGGCTAACGGATCGACACTGATGAAGCGCTTGACATCGGCGTGATAGTTTGGATGCCGCCTTCGCATCGTGGCCATCGCTCGCTTGATGCGATTGGCCCGCTCGCCTTGGAAGGAAGCACTTCCCCAATGCCGGACGAACACGTCACAGGCCACCAGATTCGTCCAACCATGACGGATGGCGCGCTGACAAAAATCGTTTTCCTCGCCATAGCCCCGCCCGAAAGCCTCGTCATCGAATAGACCCACGTCATCTAGACAGGCCCGCGCTATGTACATGCAAAAACCGACGCCCGTAGGGGCCACAACCACACGACCTCGATTGACCTCACTCGCCAAACGATCCAGCTCCTCGTATTCGATCTCTATCGGATAAGGATTATCCTGCAGGAAGACAGGATAACTGCAGATCGTCGCGTTATTCGACAGCGGCGTGACCGTACCAACATTGGCATTTCTAAAGGCAGCAGCACGCAGACGGTCGAGCCAGTCGCCGTAGACCTCGGTATCCGAATTAAGAAGGACGATGTCTCTTTCCTTATTGAGCTGCATTCCGCGGTTGGCGGTCTGCACGAATCCGAGGTTCTCGTCATTATGGAGCAGCCGAAACAAACCCCGGCCCGCAAGCGTAGTCAAGGTTTCGACCAAGTCCTCGTCAGGACTGGCATCGTTGATCACCGTCAATTCAAACCTTGTCTGCTGCCGAGCCCGCAGCACACTGTGCAAGCACCGCAAGGTTACTGCCGCACCGGCATAAACCGGCACAACAACGTCGACGGCAGCGTCGCGATCCACCGCGTTAGGTAGTACATCCCAATCGTCCAGCCACGGCATAGTCGGTGTCGGCTGATCCAACTCAGAAAGTGTCGAACCCAGCGTGGGCAATGGAAGACGTCCCTCGTACTGTCCCTGACGAAGGTAATGGATCAGCGGGTTAATAGCCCATTCTCGCAGCTCCGGGTTACTATCGAGATAAAATGCCGCATCGAACCTCGGGGACGGCGATCTTCCCTCGCCCCCTCCCCAGCGAACGAAGTGAACGAGCGGATCAACTCCAGCGCGCAGAACGTCTTTGTTTCTGGACAAATAGTACCCAAGATCAAACCAGGGACTAGGAGAAATCCCTCGATAGCGTCCTACGTAAAGGTAATGCAGGAGACGATTTGTCCGTCTAGACTGTTTGATACCTGCATGTTCCGCATAGTAAATTGGATCAAAGAGCGGCATCGGCCAGCGCCCCTCGAAATCGCCATATTGCGCATAGTGACGCAATGGGGGCACGCCGGCGGCAGCGACATCCTCGTTCTGCTCAAGGTAGTACGCTCGGTCGAATAAGTCGTGGCGCTTCAGCACCGAGATGACAAGGGAAAAGTGGAGCCGCCGCAGCCCAATTATTCCTAATGGCCGTCGCAACCCGGCGACGACCAGGTAAACCAGCAGTCCCCCAACCGATTTAAGTCTGCGATGCAGCGGCGACATCACCAGCGCCCTAATTGAATGCGCTGAAACCTCGCTACAGGCTCAATTGTCGAGGCGCAGTTTTTCATCGACCCTCCAAAATCAAGCGAATCACACTTTCTCAGCGCGAGAATACTATGGCTGCCAGCCGAGTCCCTTGGTGCACTAACCTAAAGCACAACACGCGCTGCAACGCCTAGGTAAAACAGAATCTGGGCGATGGTGCGTGCAAACTCCCAGTTTTTCGTATCCACCTTGGGCAGCACCATGATTTCATCTCCTGCCCGAATATCGCTACCGTCTCCCTCCGAAAATGTGCCATCCTGATGCACGACGACAATGCGGGAGTTATCGGCATTCTGCGTGTACCCCCCTGCCTGTTCGACATAATCATCGACTGAGGTATTGGCGGCAAAGACCAGTGCGGTGGGGAAGACGACCTCACCGTGCACCATTACGAGATTAGTGGCTTCCGGAATCCGAATGATGTCACCATCCTCGAGTAGAACGTTCGGCACATCCTGCTTAGGCCCGAGAACGATCTGGCCGATAGGTTGGATATCTTTCGCCCGCGCAATGTATTGCAGTGCTAGCTGCGCGTCCTTCTCGCGCAGCACGGACTCTTCCTGTGTCGAGGAACGGGGAGTCAGTACCATCGCTTGGAGCGTTTGCAGTGACTTGTCGAGCATTTCTTTCTGTCGAACTGCAACCGACCGGCGAAATAGCTGGACCGCTGCCGCATTCGCCTGAGCGGCAGGTTTCGTTTTCGCAAACGCATCTCTTAAACGAGCGCCGTAAGGCAGAACCAGGGCGTGTTGCCCAAGGTTCGCACCTTCAATTCGAACGAGGATAGTTCCAGGGTATTTATCCGATGTGAAGTTGACCTCATCCCCGTCCTGTATCACGACATTGCCGAGATCCGCGAGCGCGTGGTATTCGCTGCGAAGCTTGGGGCCTTCCTTGCGTACGATGCTTAGATGAGTCGCGCTGGGCTTCGGACGGGCAACCGTCAACAGAGACGACGCGTTGATCTCGGGACGGATTAGTTCAAACTGGAACGGATTCATGACTTCGCCCGACACACTGATACTGTACTTCCGCTGACCAACGACGATGGTGTCGCCGTCAACCAGCTGCAAAGGATCTATCCTGCCATCGAGCAAAAAATCATAGAGATCAAAGGCCGCACGCACCCTTCCGCTGCGCAATACCCTCACGTCGTGGAAGCTACCGCGCGCCAGATCGATCCCGCCGGCGGCATCCAAAAAATACAATACTGAATCGGATGACAACCCTGCATACAACCCCGGTTGAGTCACGAACCCAGTCACGTACACCTTCACCTGCTGGGCGGCCGTCGTCGATGCGTAGACACCCACATTGGCGCGATACACCCGGCGAACGTTGGCCTCCACATGCCGGTTCAATTCCGCGTTCCGCACGCCGAGTACATGCACCGGCCCTACATTCGGGATGAAGATATTGCCCTGGGGATCTACCGTGACAGTGGATTCGAAAGTGAACGCCCCCCACATGCGGATGGCGATCTGATCGCCCACGTGCATCTGGTACTCGGGATTGAAACCAGTGAACTGCTCGGCCTTGAAGCGGCCGTTAAACATATTGCTACCGAAAACTTGTGGGCGCGCGAGCGGGGCGGTCATCTGTACGGCCGCCGCCGGCGGCAAGCCGCCCGAAGGCTCGGGCGAACTGATTGGCGCGAGCGGCCCCAGAAACCGGCTGAACAAAGCGGACGGCGCGGTCGATGTCGATGGAGTCGCCGACGGCGCGGTGGAAACCTCTGGAGACAAGAATGCGCCGGCGCCACCGCCGGACGAGGAACCGCCCCCCTGCGAACTGAGATTTTGTATTGCCTGGGATGCCTGCACTGGAGAGCCCTGTGCCCAGATGCCCGGAAGCCAAAGCCCCAGGGCGAGCCCGAGCAGCGCCATACTCCATGCACGGCTGGCTGCTGGAATGCCGAATGGAAAACGGACGCATCGGAAATGTTTCGGCATTATCAGCGAACCCGGTTCAATCATGATGATCCTCTACGGAGGCAACAACCAGCCGTGCAATCCCATAAACGACAAAGCAGACTACGAATAACGTCGCCAGATCATACACCCGTCGGGGGTACTGTGCTATCTGCGGCAGAGTAGGTGATGCGATAACAATCAGATGCTTAAGCTCCTGGCTTGTATCCATTCGGACCTTCTCCAGGGTCTGAAGACTGGCCCGATAAGCCTCCTCGGCAAACCCGGCGTCCAGGGTTAAATTCTGAAAGTCCGCGGCCAACCCGGCCAAGCGCTCGCCTTCGGTCGAGGCAAGGCGCCGCCGCTCTTCATCCAACTGGGCCGAGGTCGCCTTGATGCGATTCTTTCTTGCGATGACCTGAAAGGACTTGTCGTTCAAGAAAGTCAGCTCATTCTTCAACTCGGCCTCATCCCTCGCCAGCATCGACTCCAATTCGTTCGTCAGACCCGCCTTTGCCTGCGCCTGCGCTACCGGATCGAACAGGCGATTGCGGTTCTGGAACTCGATCAGCTTCTGCTTCGCGGCAAAGTAACGCTCTCTCACGCGCTCCACCTGGGTTTCGGTAAACTCCATTTCCTCACGCGCCATCTGGTGTGAAATCTCGTTGACGAACCGCTCGCTCTCCGCCAGAAGCTCTTGGTTTATTCGCTGCGCATCCTGTGCCGTAAAGCCCTCAACCGAAATATTGAGCAGCGACGTCACACTGTCGAGCGTCACCGACACTCGGTTGCGGTAATACCATAGAAACCATTCCTGACTCGTACCGGGGAACAGCTTGTATGGGAGATCCCATGTATCGCGCTCATATAGACGACGTAACCCCAGCTTCTCGTCCAAATGGTTCAACATATCGAGAGACAGGATGTACTCCGTCAGATACAAAACCTCGGCGTTCGCGGAGGATGCCGAAACACCTGCTAGGGATACCCCTAATGACTGCGGCAAGGGTGCGCTATCCTTCGCTTCGCGTACCGTGATGATGGACTCGCTGACATAACGGTCTGCGGCAATGAATGCGTAGTAGATCGCAGCAGCGGACATTGGCAGCCAAATGAGTAGGGCAGCCAGGCGACTGGGGTACTTCAGTTGCATAAGGTGCGATCCGAATCTCGGTTCTTCTTTGTCTGCCTTCAGGGTTGGCGTCCGTCACCCGTCCGCAGCCCCTTGACTCTCGGGTTCTTTCGGGTTCGCGGGGACCGGGAGCCATCGACATCCGACTTCGGCTGCAGATCACGCTCCTCTGGAAGCCCGACGGCCTCGCTTACCGCAGCAAGCCGCAGGCGTTTAGCGTCATCCTCAGCCCGCTTCTCTCGCAGTCGCATCCTCGCAACCACATGTTCGCGCTTCACCGCAGCAGCATTTTCGCTCTTGGAGATCTGCCGGGGCTTCTCAGCACGCTCGCCATGCCGAACAGCGCCTGGCTTCGCGTCCCGCGCTTGACGCGCGCTGCCTTCCTTGCTCGCGTCCCCCGCCCCTTCCGCTTTCCCTCTGGACGCGCTTCTGCGCCGCGCTGGCTTGCTGGCCGGCCCTTGGGGTACCTCAACAAGACCTGCCAGGTCGCTCGCCTGGCGTCCGGCAAACCGGTTCGTCGCGTCTTTGGTACCCGCCTGTCGGGCTCTGCCCGACCTGCCACGACGCGTCGCGGCCAGCAACGACCCCGCGTCCAGAGACGAGGCTGGAGATCCCGCCTTTGCCTCGGACGCTTCCGGGCGGCGACGAGGGCTCCGATTCCGCAAGGTGGCTCCGGGTGCGGTCCCTGAGGCTCCGTCCGGCTGCGCCGCCCCCCCGACTTCTCCCGCGGACACCCTGGCCAGGGCGCGGGACTCAGAACCCGAAGTCTGCCGACGAACGTCACCGCGAAACTGCCTCTCTGCGGCTCGCGCCTTTCGCCCGCGCTCGGCATCGGGATCGCGCGGACGCTCTTGCGGGCCATCTTCATAGAGGGCGGTGCGCGTCTGCGGCCGGCGGCGCTTTCCCTTAGCCGTCGTCCCGCTCGCATCGTCCATCTGACCGACTGCGGTTGTCACCCCGGAAGGGATATCGCTCCCATTGCATTTCGTTCCCCCTTGCTGAGCGCTCGAGGCGCTGACTTGAGCTTGCTTACGCCGAACACCGGCGCGCCCTTCACGACGGCGGGCGCCGCCGGCGTCTCCTTCTCCTGTAGCCGACCCCGGATCCCGAACGCGCCTGCCTATACCTCGGCGCCTTGACAGCCCGCCTGGTTGACCAAGGGACTGTACAGCGCGCCCTGTTGCCGGCGCGACAACCGGGTCAGTCGCTTCGCCGCGTTGCAAATGCGCGGTCGTCGCTGACTTCGCCCGTGCGGTCCGCTTAGCCCGCCGCCGCTCCACGCGTCGCTTAGCTGTAGTCGACTCCCCTTCTGCCGCGTGTTCACGGCCTTCTTCCGACGGAAACGCTGTCTGTTCAGGCGACCGGAATGCCGGCGGCAGCGCGACTTCCGATCCCCCCCCCACCGTCTTGCGCGACGCAGTACCGTATGGGACCTTTTCCGAGCGGCTGTTGGATGAGGCATTGCGACTTTTTGGGGGCCGATATCCCGGCCCTTGATAGGCGCGAATGCCCTCTTCAAGATTCACGTATGCGGCCAAGACACCATCACTCAGAACGACCACCTCGTCGCAAAACTCCCGGACCATTTTCATGTTGTGAGACACGAGCAGTATATTCGCGTACTTCATTTTCTCCCGGAGGATCGCGCGACTCTTTTCTTTGAAAGCGGTATCGCCAACGGCAGTCACCTCATCGATCAGGTAATAATCAAAGTCGAAGGCCATCGTCATGGCAAATACTAAGCGAGACCGCATTCCACTAGAATACGTCTTCACGGCTTTATCGAAAGCCTTTCCGAGTGCCGCGAAGTCATTGACGAACGACAACTTCTCGTCCATCAGACGGCCTTCGATCCCCAGGATACGACAGACGAATTTAACCGTATCGCGGCCCGAAAGCGTCGCCTGCGCGGTGCTGGCAAAATTCACCGGCCAAGACAGACGCTTGCCACCCGTTGTGATCGAACCCGTATCCGGGTCTTCGACTCCACCCAACATTCGAATTAGGGTTGACTTTCCAGCTCCATTAGCGCCCAGCAGCGCTATGTTCCTGTCACCATTAAAGGTGAAGCTGAGGTTGCGGAAAACAAAATGGCGGCCAGCATTAGTCAAATAGGACTTGGTGACATTTCTGATCTCGATCATGCTTCAAGCGACTGCGTGCGCACTCGAAAGGCTCTTAAGCCGACAAAAAAAATTCCGACTGTTACCATTACCACGTAGAAACTCCCTACTGTGTACGGCATGGGATAGTTTTCAAAGAAACTATGCCTAGAAAGCTCCACAATCCGAAGTATCGGGTTCCATAAGAGAAATTCCGCGACGGCCTTCGGCACAATGTAAAGAGGATGTATAATTCCAGAAAGAAAATAAAGCGGCATGAAGGCCAGCCGGACGAAAATTCGCAGTTCCGGCGCTATCCGACACATAACATGAAGCAGGAGACCTAGACCAAAGCCCAACGGAATAACGCCAACCAAAAGGGCTATTAACGCCAGTGGATTGTTCGGCACAATATCGTAGCCCCACCATCCAAGAACGACCAAGATCGTCACGTAAGACCATATCGCGATCGTAAACTCGATGATGATACGAGACAAGAAAATGTCGAGAGGCTTCACTTGGCGATAAACCAGTACCCCCTTCTCAGCCCTGAATCCATCCATGGTACGCAAGGCTGTATTTTTGAAAAGAAGAAATGGAACCAACCCAACCAATAGGAACACCGGAACGTCAATAATTATCTGGCCACGATCCCTGATAAACCAAAAAATTAGCATTATTCCCGTCAAATGGAGCAGAGGCTCGACGAGCACACGCAAAATCCCTACCCGATGACGCCCAAATCTGGACTTTAGCTCACGCAGCAAGAGAGCAGACAACACGGCCTTCTGAATCTGCCAGGAGGTTCTGTGTTGCAAACGGGCACCTCGTAACTATAAAGAGTGATTGGCTTCGACCATTTCAGCGATGCGCCATAATCTATCACTTCCAGGCGACGCTTGTCAGCCCTAAGCGACAAAGCGCTTAGCGAGTCGTCGCGCCGTGTGTCGACCTTTTTCACGAATTGGCAGCGGCAATCAGAGCTTGCCGCAATTTAGGTAAGGAGGTTTTGAACATCAGAGGCGAGCCCCGACACCCTGGCGCGTGCATTCTCTCGCATTAACGTGCGCCGTTCCCCGGAAGAGGCTAAATCCAGGATTGCAAGGCGCCAGGAATCTAACTCGTTATCTACCAGAAGGCCATCCGTTCCCGAGCGAACAAAGTTGGCGTAGGGCGCCGTGTTGGTATATACGCCAACCGCACCCAAACGGGTAATGTCATAGAACTTCGTGTGCGAGCGCCCCCTATTGAACTTGCTGTCGATCAATGGCGCCAGTCCAATATCGAACTGGACTATGGAAAGCGACTCCACAAACGTGGGCCATGGCACCGGATGGAAGCAAAGAACCCTTGGGAATTCCTGAAACAGCTTGCGGATCTTTCCACCCCCAAAAGTTACAAAAGTCAACTCATTGGAGCTCTCCTGAAGGGACTTGACAAGTTCCTTCAACCAAACGAATTCCCTCCAATGCGCGGCAGTACCTGCATAGAAATAGGTAATAGGTTTGCTGCACTCGCTCTTATTCAGGATAGGTCTTGGATCAAGCACCGAAGATGCAGGCAGACCATATCTCTCGGCAAGGTATATCGTAGACACCCAGATCCGGCTGCAGAGGGATGAAAGCAGGCCTCGCTGCGCCTGGAATAGCCGCAGAATCTTGTACCGATACCGCAGAGGTAATCCGGGAATCTGCAAAACGGACATCAGATCGTCATCGAGAAAATAGGCCACACCGGTCAATTTGGATTTCGCTCTTTCCAAGTGCCGGCCCCAACTCGACGTCAGATAGCGCACGATGACAACGAATGTCTGATTGGGAATCGTAACCGCTCCGGGACGCGTAACCTGCATATCCACGGTCTTGACTGCAGCCGCATCGAACGAGGCGATTCGCGGCTTGATATAGTAATCCGTGCTGGGATTACTACCATATTCCAGGATGAGGACCGTGCGCGTCGGTAACCGCTCGTAGTGTCCTCTCGGCCGGAAAAGCGGATCTGTGCCCAAGGAATCCTCAAAGTTCGTCGGCGACCCTAGCCTACTCGACATTGAACCGCCGGTACCGCCATCCCACAAGACGCCCGTTAGCGTGCGCTCCCGGCCCAGCGTCTCCGCACGGATTCTAACAGAAGCCATCCGACTGCAGTGGACTCATCGTTTGAGGCCCCTATCGGTCGTTTCCGCTCCCTTATTCGGCCAGAGCCTACGGTTTGCAGGGACGAGGAACACCGTCAGTCAACGACATCGGCGCCAGCCTGTGGCTCCAAGACACAAAACGGGGTTGGCGCGCGAGACCACGCTGCGCCAAGCTTGTGGCGCAGGCTCTGTCACGCGGCCTTCGGGCCGCTTGACCCTACCGGAACTTCGATCGCGAGCGCCGGCTCTCGTGCGTCCGTTTGGCGCACCCGATCTTAAGGTGGCTCAAGGGTCGGCAACAGGGACTTGCGAAGCGCTGTTTTGACCCCCTGGGGGCGACACTAAGGGTGGCAATCGACATGGGAAGGGCAGTGAAGCCGGACCCTCAGTAACGTCGGTCGAAGCGAACCGGCGGCGCGCGGGTCTGGCGGTTCGGTCGCACCCACTCGCTGCGGCACAGAGCCAGGACATCCCGCAGCCAGAAGTGATGTACCCGCCGAGCGCCGGCGCAGCCGGGATGGATGCCGCCGAGCAGCGGCAGGCGGAGACAGCGACGTCAGATGTCGATCGTTCGTCCGCGTGTCAGGACCCAGTCGGCGCGACCACTCGCATCGCTTCCCGCGCTATCTGCAATTCCTCGTTGGTTCGGATGACTAGGACTCTAACCGTCAGTTCGCTACGGCCGATTTCAAAGACGATGCCTGACACGGCATCGTTCCGTTGCACATCGAGCCCGAGACCCAGAATGTCCAGTCCCTCGCAGATCTGGAGACGAATTGCCGGCGCGTTCTCGCCGACCCCTCCAGTAAACACGACCGCATCCATCCCCCCAAGCGCGGCCGCATACGCACCAATGTATTTTTTTACGCGGTAGCAATACAGGTCGATCGCCAGCCGCGCGTCTTCGTCACCAGCATCACTGCGCGCCAACAAGTCACGCATGTCATTCGATCCGCATAAGCCGCGGAGTCCGGATTCGCGATTCAGCATGCGATCAATGTCCTCCGGCGGTAGCTCCCGGACTTTTTGCATATAGAGTGCGATCGCGGGATCCAGGTCACCGCTACGCGTCCCCATGACCAGCCCTTCCAACGGTGTGAAACCCATGGACGTATCGATGCAGCGGCCACCTGCGATGGCTGCCGCACTGGCGCCGTTTCCAAGGTGGAGCGTAATCAGGCGCAGCTCCGCGATGGGTCTCCCGAGGTGAACGGCCGCCTGTTCGGCAACATACTGGTGTGAGCTGCCATGGAAACCATACCGCCGGATGCCATCGCGTTCGTACCAATCCTCCGGAACGGCGTAGCGGTAGGCATGCGGGGGCATCGTCTGATGAAATGCGGTATCGAAGACTGCCACCTGGGGAAGCTTCGGAAACCGCTCCCGACATACTCGGATCCCAACCAGATTCGGTGGATTATGGAGCGGCGCGAGCGAACTGAGAGCGCGGATCGACCCAATCACCGTCGGCGTGATCAGCGTCGGCGCCGAAAACGATTCACCGCCATGCACAACGCGATGAGCAATTGCGACGATTCCCTCGCCGCCCTCGAAGCCCGGCGACGCACGCAGCGCCATATCAATGTGATGGAACGCCTCACGATGATCGGCGGCGTCGATCTCTGCCATGCACGGCGCTTCGGAAGCGGCTGCCGAAGACAGGCTCCGATGCTTGATCACCGGCGCCGTCTCGCCGATCCGCTCGACCACTCCCCCGGCAACAAATTCGCCTTGCGGCATCCGCAGCAACTGGTACTTGATCGACGAACTACCGCAGTTGATGACGAGCACCGAGCCCTGATCGCCCTCCTCGGCTCGCATTGCTACTGCCTCCCTCAGCGGGCTTCCAGCACGACCACACTGCGTGGCCCGGCCGGATAAACCGCCCTCCGGTAAGGCTTTTGGACCGAAGGTTCCAAGACGTCATCCGGAGAATTCCGCGCCGTGTCGACGGCAAGATGCCAAACTCGCCCGGGGATGACCGGCAACTCAACGTCGCGCTGGGCCTCACACATGTTGAAGATGATGTGCAGGTCTTCTTCCTGTTCCCCAATCCCCGCCAGGGTATAGGCCAGCAGCCGCGCCGTGGGGTCGTCCCAGGCTGGCTCCTGGAGACGCGTGCCGTGCCAGGCTACGTCAGGGACATCACGACCGGCCACCGGCTTACCGGTCAGAAAGCTGTTTCGCGTCAAACTGCGATGACGCCGCCGCAGCCGTATGATCTGTTTCACGAAGCGCAGCATTCCCGGCTCCGTCGTGACGCGCTGCCAGTCGAACCAGGACAACTCATTATTCTGACACCAGCCGTTGTTGTTGCCTTTCTGGCTGCGCAGCACCTCATCACCCGACAGTAACATCGGCACTCCCAGGCTCAGCATCAGGATGCCAATGAAATTCTTCGCTTGCCGGTGACGTAGCGACACGATTTCCGGATCTTCCGTATCGCCCTCAATACCGCAGTTCCAGCTGAGGTTATGCTCACAGCCGTCCCGATTGTCTTCACCGTTGGCGAGGTTGTGTTTGCCGTTGTAGCTAACCAGATCATACAGGGTGAAGCCATCGTGGCAGGTCACGAAGTTGATACCGCTGACCGGCGGTCTCAAGTCATCGGCATACAAGTCGCTGCTGCCGCTGACGCAGCTGGCCACGTCACCGATCAAACCCGGATCGCCCCGCACAAAGCGGCGAATCACGTCGCGATAACGACCGTTCCATTCGGCCCAGCGCATCCCCGGAAACGAACCGACATGATAGAGACCGGAGGCATCCCAGGCCTCGGCGATCAGCGGGACATCGGCCAGTACCCGCGAGAAGGCGATGCTCCATGGCAATGGCGGATTCGCCATCGGCACTCCATCCTCGCCGCGCGTGAAGACGCTGGCAAGGTCGAAGCGGAATCCATCGACGTGCATTTCCTCGACCCAGTACTCCAGGCAGCGGACGATGTACCAGGTGACCAGCGGGTGGTTGCAGTTGACCGTATTGCCACACCCGGTGTAGTCGCGGTAGCGGCTCCGGTCTTCAGCATCGAGGTGATAGAACAGTTCGTTGGCCAATCCCTTGAAGTTGATCGTTGGACCGTCGGCTCCACCTTCTGCCGTATGATTGAATACAACGTCAAGGATCACGCCGATCCCGGCCTTGTGCAGCTCGCGGACCAAGAGCTTGAACTCGGACGGGTGAGTGCCGAGTTGCGGGGTTACGCAATAGCGCGGGTGCGGGCTATAGAAGCTGTGGGTGCTGTAGCCCCAAAAATTGCGCAGGCCGCGCGCGAGCACATTCGGCGGCGCGTCCTGTTCGTCGAACGCCATGACGGGCAGCAGCTCGACGTGGGTGATGCCAAGTTCCTGCAGATAGGGAATTTTTTCGATCAGTCCGGCAAAGGTTCCGGGATGTTGCACTCCCGAAGACGGGTGCCGCGTCAGCGCGCCGACGTGGACTTCATAGATGACCGCGCCTTCGAGGGTGCCACCGCGCCGTCGATCCCCTTGCCAGTCGAATGAGCGGTCCGCGACGACGGCCCGCATGGAGGTGCGGCTCTCGTCCTCCGGATCCTGGGCTCGGACGCGGTCCCACAGCACATCGGTCACGGCCTCGGCAGCTGGGCTCAGGAGTTCCTTTCTGGGGTTGAAGCGCCGCCCGGTGGCGGCGGTGTCGTTCGGACCATGCACGCGCCAGGTGTAAAACGTGCCGACTGGCAGTGCCTCGACGAATACATGCCACAAGAAAAAGGTGCGGTGCTCGGGTGGATTCAACGGGACGATCTGAAACGGCTCCGGATCATCCGCGGCCCGATACAACAGCAGTTCGACCGCGCTTGCATAGCGACTGAACAAACAGAAATTGACGCCCTGCTCTTTACACAGGGTGCCAATTGACTCCGGACTCCCCTTCGCAATGCGGTAGTGACCCCCGCTCGAGACTGACCGCTTGGCCACCACCCATCATCCCCCTTCCGTCGTAATCGGACCGAAAATCTGCTCTGGCCCGGGGCAAAACTGCCTACCGTCCAAGCACACCACCGCTACGATTGTACCCCGATCTGCCGATCCAGCGGCTGGATCCCCCAGATGCGATCGGCGTATTCCCGAATCGCCCGGTCCGACGAGAACTTGCCCATACGGGCAACGTTCAGGATCGACATGCGCGTCCAGTGGGCCGGGTCACGGAAGGCGTGGTCGACCTGTTGCTGGCAGTCGACATAAGCGCGATAGTCGGCGAGCAGCAGATAGTCGTCATGCTGCAGCAGATGGTCCGTCAGCGGCCGGAACAACTGGGTGTCGCCATGGGAGAACAGGCCGCTGTTGATCAGGTCGATCACGCCCTTGAGTTCGGGGTCACCGTGGTAGTAGTCCATCGGGTTGTAGCCGGAGGCCTTGAGCTGCTGCACCTGCTCGGCCGTCAGACCGAACAGGAAGAAGTTTTCGGCACCGACTTCCTCCCGGATCTCGACATTGGCGCCGTCCAGCGTGCCGATGGTCAGCGCGCCATTCATCGAGAACTTCATGTTGCCGGTCCCGGAAGCCTCCTTGCCGGCGGTGGAAATCTGTTCCGACAGATCGGCGGCCGGGTAAATATTCTGCGCATGCTTGACGTTGTAATCCGGCAGGAACACGACCTTGATCCGGCCCTGGACCTCCGGATCGTTATTGATGACCTCGGCGACCGAGTTGATCAGCTTGATGATCAGTTTGGCCATGTAATAGCCGGGCGCGGCCTTGCCGCCGAACAGGAAGGTACGCGGCATCATCGACACCTGGCCATCGTGCTTGAGCCGCTGATACAGCGTGATGATGTTCAGGACATTCAGGTGTTGGCGCTTGTATTCGTGGATACGCTTGACCTGGATGTCGAACAGCGAGGCGGGGTCGACTGTCACGCCGGTGCGCGCCTGGATGATCCGGGCCAGGCGCTTCTTGTTGTCCTGCTTGACGCTCCGCCACGCCTCTTGCAATGCCGCGTCGCCGGCGTGGCCTTCAAGCTCGCGCAGTCGGCTCATGTCCGCCAGCCAGCCCGGGCCTATGGTGTCATCGATCAGGCGCGCCAGACCGGGATTGCTGAGCGCGACGAAGCGCCGCGGGGTCACGCCATTGGTGACGTTGGTGAACCGGTGCGGGTCCATCTGGTGGAAATCGCTGAACAGTTGTGACTTGACCAGTTCCGAGTGCAACGCGGCGACACCGTTTACGGCGTGGCTGCCCACGACCGCCAGATTGGCCATGCGGATGTATCTCTCGCCGGATTCGTCGATGATCGACAGGCGCGCGACCTTGCCGTCATCGCCGGGAAAACACTGCCGGACCTCGTCCAGGAACCGCCGGTTGATCTCGAAGATGATCTCGGTGTGACGCGGCAGCACCGAGGCAAACAGCGGCAGCGGCCACTTCTCGAGCGCTTCCGGCAACAAGGTATGGTTGGTATACGACATCGCCTGGCGAGTGATCTCCCACGCCTGGTCCCACTCCAGTCCGTGCTTGTCGAGCAACTGCCGCATCAGTTCGGCGACGGCGACGGACGGGTGAGTGTCGTTCAACTGGATCCGGTGCATCTCGTGGAAGCGCGCCACGGGCAGTCCGCGCCGCTGGCACAGACGGATCATGTCCTTGATGGAGCAGCACACGAAGAAATACTGCTGTTCCAGCCGCAGCCGCTTGCCCTCGAACAACTCGTCGTTCGGATAAAGCACTTTCGAGATGGTCTCCGACGCGATCTTGTCTTCGACCGCGCCGTAATAATCGCCCCGATTGAAGTCTTCGAAGTCGAAGGACTGGGCCGCCTCCGCGCTCCACAGCCGCAGCAGCGCGCAGGTGTCGACGCCATAGCCCAGTATCGGGGTATCGTAAGGGATCCCGACCACGACGCGTCCCGGTATCCAACGCACGCGGTACGTGCCGTCATCGTTGGTATAGGGCTCGGTGTGGCCGCCGAGTTTGACGACTTGCGCGAACTCCGGCCGCGCGATCTCCCACACATTGCCGTGGCGCAGCCACTTGTCGGTGACCTCGCGTTGCCAGCCATCCTGGATGATCTGATCGAAGATGCCGAACTCGTAGCGAATGCCATAGCCGGTCGCGGGGTACCCGAGCGTTGCCAATGAATCCAGATAACACGCCGCCAGTCGGCCCAGCCCCCCATTGCCGAGCCCCGGTTCCTCCTCGTGTCCGATCAGCGCGTCGAGGTCCAGACCCAATTCGGCCATTGCGGCCCGGGCGTTTTCGGTGATGCCGAGATTGAGCAGGGTGTTGCCCAGATGGGGCCCGACCAAAAACTCGGCCGACAGATAGGCCACGTCGCGAATTTCAGCCTGGTTCTGCAACTCGACCTGTTTGACCCAGCGTTGCATCAGCCGGTCGCGTACCGACAGTGCCAAGGCCTGATAGCGCTGTTCGGTCGACGACAGTTCCAGAGGACGCCCTAGAACATAGTGAAGATTGTCCTGGAAGGCCGCGCGGAGGCGTTCCGCACTCAGTCCGGTACGAATGTGTTCCACGCCAGGAGACTTCGCTTCCTCTGCCATCACTGCACTCCGTGCGCATTGCGCCTGGATGTCGTCCATCTGGCCCGGAATGTCGGTGAAGCCGATCGGCCATCGACCGCCGGAGCCGCGTCAGGAACCGGGGCGATGCCGCAGTTCCTCACGCAGATGCGAGCGGTCCCCAAGCCGCGCGAGGCGCGGGCCATTGTCATGAAACTCCATGACCGCTAGCGAGGCGACGGAGATGCCGATCCGGTCCCGATAGCCGCCGATATCGATCCCCAGCAACGCGCAGGTCAGGATGCGGATCGTCGCCTTGTGGGACACCACCAGGACATCCCCACTCGTGTGCTCTTGCTGGATTTCATCGAGAACGGCAAGTGCACGCCGTGCGACGTCGATACCCCGCTCCCCGCCGGTCGGCGCATTCCAGCCCGCATCGGCCAGCCACCGAACGTAATCTAGCGGATGCTCGCGATTCACCTGATCCGGCGACTTGCCTTCCCAGTCGCCGAAATCCAGTTCTCGCAAGCCGTCGCGCAATTGCATGTCAACGCCGGCGAGTTCGCACAGCGGGCGAGCCGTCATGCGCGTCCGCAACAGCGGACTCACGTAGACGGCCTCGAAGGGATGATCGCGATACGCCTGAGCGAAGTCCTTGGCCATCTCATGACCGATCGGCGTCAGATCAGGGTCCATGCGACCGCAGTAGCCACCCTTGAAGCTGGCTTCGGTTTCGCCATGGCGCAGCAGATATAGGTTCAAGCTCATTTAATCCCCTCATGGAGCTCGTAGAAGGCCGCTATTGCCTAGAGCGGCCAGGTCCAGTCGTCATGCTCCGGCATGTCGATGCCGTGCTCGTAGGCGTAATTCTGCGCCTCGATCTGCAGGTCGCGGAAACGCTGCTTGGCATGCGCGCCGATCACCGACAGCCGCGGGACGCGGTCGATCACGTCGATGGCCAGGCTGAAGCGGTCGATCTCGTTCTGGATCGCCAGTTCCAGCGGCGTGTTGATGTTGCCCTTCTCCTTGTAGCCACGGACATGGAACTGGCTGTGGTTGGCATGGCGGTAGGTCAGGCGATGGATCAGCCACGGGTAGCCGTGGAAGTTGAAGATCACCGGCTTGTTGGTGGTGAACAGGCTGTCGAAGTCGCGGTCGCTAAGCGCATGCGGACCCTCGTGGTGCAAGGTCATCAGGTCGACGACATTGACGAAACGGATCTTGATGTCGGGAAATTCCTTGCGCAGCAGCGCCGTCGCCGCCAGCGCCTCCTTGGTCGGAATATCGCCGCAGCCGACCATCACGACATCCGGTTCACACCCGTCGTCATTGCTGGCCCAGTCCCAGATGCCGACGCCCTTGGTACAGTGTTTGATCGCCTCGTCCATGCCGAGGTACTGCAGATGGTTTTGCTTGTCCGCGACGATGACGTTGATGTAGTTGATGCTCCTGAGGCAGTGATCGGCCACCGACAGCAGGCAGTTGACGTCGGGCGGCAGGTAGATCCGCGCCACCTCGGGGTTCTTGTTGACGACGACATCGAGAAAGCCCGGGTCCTGATGGGTGAAGCCGTTATGGTCCTGGCGCCAGACGGTCGAGGTGATCAGCAGGTTGATCGAGGCGATCGGCGCGCGCCACGGAATCTCGTTGCAGATGGAAAGCCACTTGGCATGCTGGTTGTACATCGAGTCGATGACGTGCACGAAGGCTTCGTAGGTGGCGAAGAAGCCGTGCCGTCCGGTCAGCACGTAACCTTCATACCAGCCTTCGAGGGTGTGCTCGGAGAGCATCTCCAGCACCCGGCCATCGGGGCTCAGCTCGCCGCCATCGGCGTCTTCGGGCAAGTAATCCGCCAGCCAGAGCTTCTGGCTGACCTGGTAAACGTCGTCGAGTTTGTTGGAGGTGTTTTCGTCCGGGCCGAACACGCGAAAGTTGGTCAGGTTGTCGCGCATCACGTCGCGCAACAGGGCACCCAGCGGCTTGGTGTTCATCGCGCGAATCAAGCCGGGCTTTTCGACCGCGCAGGCATACTCCCGGAAATCCGGCAGGCGCAGCGCGCGGCGGATCAAGCCGCCATTGGCATGCGGGTTGGCACTCATGCGCAGGCGCCCCTGCGGCGCCATGGCCCGGATTTCAGGTTTCAATTTCCCGGTCTCGTCAAACAACTCCTCCGGCTGGTAGCTCTTCATCCAGTCTTCCAGCTGCTTCAGGTGCGCCGGGTTGTTATGGAGACCTGACAGTGGCACCTGATGGGCACGCCAGAAACCTTCGACCTTCCGGCCGTCGACGGCCTTGGGCCCGGTCCAGCCCTTCGGCGTGCGCAGCACGATCATCGGCCAGCGATATCGGGTCACATGGGCGGCGCCCTTGGCCCGTGCCTCGCTCTGGAACGCGCGGATTTGCGCGTAACACGCATCCATGGTCGCCGCCATGGCCTGGTGCATCTCCAGCGGGTCGCTCCCTTCGACAAAATGCGGGGTCCACCCATAGCCCTGCAGCAGCATCGCCAGTTCGTCGTTCGGAATCCGCGACAGCAGGGTCGGGTTGTTGATCTTGTAGCCGTTCAAATGCAGGATCGGCAGCACCGCGCCATCGCGCGCGGCATTCAGGAACTTGCTCGAATGCCACGAGGTCGCCAGCGGGCCGGTTTCCGCTTCCCCGTCGCCGATCGCCACCACCACCAACAGTTCGGGATTGTCGAAGGCCGCGCCGAACGCATGCGACAGGCTGTAGCCGAGTTCGCCGCCCTCGTGGATCGAGCCCGGGGTCTCGGGGGTGCAGTGCGAGCCGATCCCGCCGGGAAACGAAAATTGCTTGAAAAACGCCTTCAGGCCCTCGGCGTCCTCGCTGGTGTTGGGATAAATCTCCGAGTACGTGCCTTCCAGATAGACCGGCGCCAAGACGCCCGGTGCACCGTGCCCCGGCCCCGCCAGAAAGATCGCCTCCTGCCCGTGCTCGAGAATGATCCGGTTGGTGTGCGTGTACATGAAGGACAGGCCCGGACTGGCACCCCAGTGCCCCAACAGGCGGCTCTTGAGGTGCGCTTCCTGCAGCGGCTCCTTAAGCAGCGGATTGTCCCGCAGGTAAATCATGCCCACCGCCAGATAATTGCAGGCACGCCAAAAGGCATGGAGTTGCTGCAGGCGATCGGCAGTTAGCGGCTTGGTCGAAGCAATGGTCAGGTCGGTCATGTGGGTCCTGCTATCGGCTGGAGGCTGAGGTTACGACACTAAGGCAGCTTTTCGCCGCGTCACAAGTGTCGTCTGCGTTGCTTACATTCTAACGTGCGGATGTTGCTGAGATATGAAGTCGCACGGCTAGCCTTTGGACAGGACTGTTTCCCGGCGGGAGCGTCCGAGCGGCAGGAGGACACAAGGGGCACACCGTCGTTTGCCGGACGCGGGCGAATTTCACGCTATGCACGGGGGAAGATGACCGCTCATCGGGACCCGTCCCCGAGGGCTCTTCGATGCAGGCGACCGGACGTCTACCCAACTGACACCAAGGGAGTGCGCCAGATCCGCTCACTGAGGTAAGCATCTTCGTGGCCGCTTCCGAGCAGGAACGCTGGCCGGCTCACGGCCGCACGCGCCCACGTCGTTTGAGCCCGCGATCGCAGGCTTCCCGGCCAATGTTCCTTGCTCCGCAGCCAGCGCGCAGATCAGCGCCTCGCAACACCGCGGGGGCAGCGGGATGGAATTTGGCTGTATGCTACGCGTCTGGATGCGTCTGGCCCCGGGACTGGCCTGGGGCGTGAGCGCGGAAACCGTACCCTCAGCTGCTGGATTCGAATCACCCATGAAACGCGCCGAAGACCCTTTCGCCTCCGGCACCACGCCTCATATTCTGTTGCAGCTCCATCGCTGGTTCGACCGGAACGTCCTCGAACTCGGTCGTGAGTTGCGCCTGTCATACCTCCCTCCGTTGATGGTATATCTGGCCGCGGGCATCTCGGGGCTCACCGCCATCGTCGGTACCTTTTTCGTCAAGGAGTATCTCGGCCTGTCGGCGGAATTTCTGGCGGCGCTCGGATTCTGGACCATGCTGCCCTGGGCACTGAAGATGCCCATGGGACATCTCGTGGATCTGGTCTGGAAGCACAAGGCAGGTTTGATCTACCTGGGGGCCACCCTGGTTGCCGTGAGCTTGTTGATCATGGTCGGGCTCCTCGCCGAACCCCGGATGATGGGCGATGTCATGACGGCAGAAAAATGGTACGTGCTGTCGTCGTTACTCGCGCCACTCGGCTATGTCCTGCAGGACACCGTCGCCGACGCCATGACGGTTGAAGCCGTACCGAGGGTGGACGAGCAGGGTCTGCCACTTTCGGATGAGGCGATTCGCCTCGGGCACACGACCATGCAGACCCTCGGACGGGTCGCCATAATCGGTGGAACGATTCTGGTCGCCGCAGTGAACGTGCTGATGTTCGCCGATGCAGAATCCCTCGATACCGCCGGCAAAGTAGCCGTGTATCTCGACATCTATCAGCTTGCTCTGATCATCCCCGCCATTTCGGCCGGAGGATCCCTGCTGGCCGGCTTTTTGCGGCGACGCCACATGCAGCAGCTCCTAGCACAGGGCTACACGTCTGCCGAGGCCGCTCAACTCATCGACGTTCGGGCTGAGGAGCCTCCCCCGGTCAATTGGTGGATTTTGGGCGGCGGGCTCGCCTTCCTGCTGTTTTCGGTAGTCATGGGGCTGGCTGCGGTTCCCTTCAATGAAGAAATCGTCTTTGCCGGGTCGATCGGCATCGTGCTCTTTCTGATGTTGCGGCTTACCCGTGAACTGAGCCCGACCGCGCGCCGCGATCTGCTGGCGACGGCGCTCGTAATCTTCGTGTTTCGGGCAATGCCCGGGCCGGGCGCCGGATCGAGCTGGTGGATGATCGACGTCCTCGGCTTCGACCAGAGTTTCCTCTCCCGCCTGTCGCTGTTGGCCAGCACGCTGGCCCTGCTGGGCATGTTCCTGTTCCGGCGTTACATGGCAGAACGCCCGATAACCGACGTGATTGTGATGTTGACCATCGCCGGGGCTGTGCTGTCATTGCCCAACGTTGCGATGTTCTACGGGCTGCACGAATGGACGGCGAAGCTGACCGGCGGGCTGGTCGACCAACGCTTCATCGCATTGATCGATACCGCGCTGGAGTCGCCCCTGGGACAGATCGCGATGATCCCCATGCTGGCCTGGATCGCAAACTCCGCCCCACCGCGACTGAAGGCGACGTTTTTCGCCGTGATGGCCGCTTTTACCAATCTGGCCCTGTCCCTGTCGCAGTTGCTGACGAAGTATCTGAACCAGGTCTTTACGGTGCACCGCGAGGTCAAGGATGCCTCGGGTGCCATAACGGTGCCGGCCGACTACAGTGAGCTCGGCGCGCTGTTCATCACTGTGTCCGTGGTCGGACTGATACTGCCACTGATCGCGGTTCAGCGCGTTCGCGCCCACTGTCGCGACAGCAACGGCTCAGCGCCCTGAGCGTGATCGGAAGATCCGCTCGTCGCGACAGCACGAACAGTGGACATGGGGACAGGCAGTGCATGCCCCCTGAAAAATCACTCCTACCGAAAGCCCTAAAGCCGTGATCGTTGCCAAGAGAAAGTATCGCCCACCGAACGGCTCCAGCCGTTTCCCAAGCCGGTCCTCCTTCTGCTGGCTGATCCTCTGCGGGCTGCTGACCGGATGCGGCACACCGCCCCCGGCGGCAACCAGCACGCTGATCGCCAGCGAGCACTACGCGCTGCGTGCCATCACGCTCGTACAAGGCCTGGTTGAGCCGTGGTCATTGGCCTTCCTGCCGGATGGTGAACTCTTGGTGACAGAGCGACCCGGGCGTTTACGCCGCGTAGTCAGAGGTGCGTTGCAGCCGGAACCCGTCGCCGGGCTGCCTGACATCGTCGCCGGCGGCCAGGGTGGCTTGCTCGATGTGGCGCTGCATCCCGATTTTGCCGCCAATCGCCTGCTTTATCTGTCCTACGTCGCTCCGGCGGCCGAAGGCGTCGGCACCGAGGTTGCGCGTGGCCGGCTCGAGGGCAACACGCTGACCGGTTTGCAGGTCATTTTTCGCGCCACGCCCAAGTTGCCCGGCAACGCTCATTTCGGCTCTCGTCTGCTGTTTGCCCCCGATGGAAATCTCTTCATCACACTGGGCGAACGCTACACGGAGCGCGAACAGGCACAGAACCTGGCCAACGATCTGGGCAAGATCATCCGTCTAAAGGAGGACGGCAGCATTCCTGCTGACAATCCATTCATCACCCAAGGTGGCGCCCGCCCTGAAATCTACTCATACGGACACCGTAATGTGCAGGGCATCGCCCTGCAACCGGGCACCGGGAAGGTCTGGGCGCACGAGCACGGCCCACAGGGCGGTGATGAGCTCAATCTGCTGCAGGCCGGAAGCAATTATGGCTGGCCGGTGATCACCTACGGAAGGAATTATGTAACGGGCACGCGGATCGGCGAAGGCTCTGAAAAGCCCGGCATGGCGCAGCCCGTGCATTATTGGGTACCATCCATTGCGCCTTCCGGCTTCGCGTTCTATATGGGAGAACCGTTCAAACGATGGCAGGGGAATGCGCTGATCGGCTCCCTGGCCTTCGATCAACTGGTGCGGCTCGAGATCCTCGACGGACGCGTCGTGCATGAAGAGCGGTTGTTGGACGGACGCTTCGCGCGGATCCGCGATGTGCGGATTGGTCCCGACGGGTTGCCCTACCTGTTGGCCGGCGGCGATGCGGGGCGGATCGTACGCCTGGAACCCGCCGCCCTGATGGGTACTGCTGGCAACGGAGCGGGCACTCGCTAACCATCTTGCCCACCGTGGGGCACTCGGGCCGACCGCAGGGTCAGGTCAGACGCTCGTTCACGAGTCACGCCTGATCCAGGGCGTCGGCAAGACCACGGCCCCGTGAACGCAACCTATGGCTCGGAGAGAACAAAAAATGAAATTTTCGCTTCAAAGGAGCTTCGACTATTTTCTGATCGGCGTATTGGGTCTATTGCCCGTCCTGATCGTGGTGCAGGTCGTGTTGTACGTCGAGCGTTTCCTGCGCGACTTCGTAGTCAACATTTACGGCCGTTACGAGGACAAGCCGTTGCTGCCGGTGCTGTTGTTCGCCGGTTCGGTAGCGTTTCTGGTGTACTTCGGCTACTTGCTCAAGCAGGACAAGGCCCACCTGCTTTACTACCTCGAAAAACTGCTGGATCGTATCCCCGTGCTCGGCACACTGTACCGCGTCACGAAAAAGATCCTCAGCCTGTTCCGCGGCGACGAGGACACCCGACTGCGAGACGTCGTCTACGTCGAATACCCTCGCGAGGGAATCTGGGTTCCGGCTTTTGTGACCAATCGTACCGGCGACCGGTGTGTCGTCTACGTTCCAACCTCACCCAACCCTACGTCCGGCTTCACCGTGATCCTGCACGAATCGCGCGTGATACCATCGTCGATGACGATCGAAGAAGCCTCGAGTTTTGTCATCAGCCTCGGGGTAGACATGCCGAAGCCGGAGGAAGCAGCGACCTTGGACCGGCCCAGCCGAACGCCATAGTCGACCTGACCGCAAGACCCCGTGAGCTGCTACCGTTTCCCGCTGGCGAGGAAAAGGTGTTCCTGCCGCTACGCGCCGCGGCCTGCCGCCGCGACCCTGGTCTTTCATTCAACGGGAACTGTGCGCCCGGCGTTAGCACGGCAAAAGGGATCGGCCTTCCCGCGTTGTCGTTATGCCTCACGCAATCTCAGTGATGCCTGCATGCGAGCCATTGCAATCTTCCGAACCGACCGGGAGACAACGAAGAGAACGACATGAGCAGGCATCACCAAGCGCCAGGGAGGAAACTTGCGCTGGCTTGCCCCGAGGAGCCCCCTGCCTTTCGCGGAGAACAGCCGTTTTCGACCCGACATCCCTCGGCTCCGGCCGACCCTTTCGCACCATCCCGCGGAGTGGCTATCGCCGCGCTCGTTCTGACGTTGGCGGCCTGCGACTCGGTCAGGACGCGAACCCTGGAAGAAGGCGAGGTCAATATGTCGCAGGCACAGTTTGCGGCCCAATTCGAACGCGTGTTCCGCTACCACAACCGGATCACGAACGAACTGATCATGGAGCTTCCCAGCCTGTCCCTATCGGAAGAAGACACGGACAATCTATCGGATGCCGAAGAACGAATGAACGAAGCCTGTGACAGCCTGAACGAGGTCGCTTCTCTCGAAGCCGTATCGCAGCATGCGGACTTCTGGACGGAGAGCGGCCTGCCTGAGGCGGTACCACAATGCGAGGAGGCGACGCATGCGGTTGAGGCTCTGTTTGAAACGCTGCACACGCGAGCGAAAGCCCGACCCGAAACCCCAGCCGCTCCCGCGCACTGAGCAAGGTGATCACCACACCACGAGATCTTCAGTCAAACTGAGTCGTAATCCGGCTCCGGAAGCACCTGCCAGCGACCCTGTCCCAAGTCATCAAACTCCAACAGCAACGCGTAGTCGGCCAGTTGGTCATCACCGTCACCGAGGGTGATCCAGCTGATATCCTGGTGCGCCAAAAGGCGTAACATATGGCGCACCTGCATCACACTGAGCGCCGTACCAGGACGGTCCAGCAGGGCAAACCGCGGTTGTGCCAGCAACAGGCGAGCGAAGGCCAGCGACTGCTGCTCGCCGAGCGACAACAGATCATCCCAGTCCTGTTCTCTATCCAGCCCCCCTGCTCTCTTCAGTACCGCTGTAGCCTGGACTGAATCCAGTACCCTCAGGATCTCCTCATCCCTCGTAGTGCCTTCTGCTGCCTGCGTCAAAAGGATCTCCCGCAGATTTCCCGGAGGCAGGTAGGGACGCTCGGGCAGGAAGAGAATATCCTCTAGGGCCGGCCTTAAGATCCGGCCCTCGCCAGCGTCCCAGATGCCCGCAGTAGCGCGAAACAACGCCAGCTTGGCGCGATCGGGGCCCTTGATCAGCACCGGGCGGCCTGCACCTATTTCTGCAGTGAACTTATCAACCAGCACTCGCCCGTCGCGCGGCGAGCGCAGCGTCAGTGCCTCGAACGCCACCCGCTGCGGCTCTTCGATGACTTCGATGTTGTCCGCCGGATTCAGATCAGAACGTGCGGCGCTGGGGTGAGCGCAAATCGCGCATACGGCAGCGATATTCCCGCGGACTGCTTCCGGTGCGGCCTGCTCGATGGCCTCGGCAAGATCGCTGAGCCGCGATGCGACAGCGGCATAGGAAGAGATGGACTGGAACTGATTGACGATGAGCGAGAACGCACCAAGCAATGCGGTGAAGGCCACCGCCGCTTGTGTCACCACGCCGAATTCGACCTCGCCGGCCATGAACATCGGCGCCACGAACAGGATTGGAATGACCTGAATGAGATAGTTGTATCCGGTTGTGAAAAAGCCAAGGTTACGGTTGACGGCGATAATGCTCTTGAAGTTCGACACCAGCGCGTCAATTTGTCCTTGCAGCCGTGACTGCAAACTCGCCTCGCGGTGCAGCATCGCTACGGATTCGGCGTTTTCCCTTATGTGAATCAGATCCGACCGGAAATTGGCCTCCCTGTCCAATTGCCGATAATTCAATGTCACAAGCGGACGACCCAGTTTGATCGCGAACCAAGTTCCGCCAGCGGCGTAGGCAACGGAAGCCAGAAACAGCAGCGGACTGATGCTCCACAACACACCCGAAAACGCAATCACCGTGAAGGTTCCGTTCAGCACCATCAAAGTGAACGACAATGTCGTAACGGTGAAGGTCCGAACGTCGTCGGCAATGCGCTGGTCGGGATTGCTCAATGCGCCCGCTTCGTCCAGGCGATAGTAGACCCGGTGATCGAGGTAAAAGGTAACGATTCGCCGGGTCAGCCATTCCCGCCACAACAGCCCGAGCCGTTCCTCGGCAAAGCGGAAGACCACCGCGACAATTGTCAAGATAGTGAATACGCCGACGTAGGCCAGTGCCAGCCAAACGAACTCGGTGGTCTGGCGCCCCGCGATCGCTGTCATGAAATCGCGGCCCACATAGCTGGCAAGCACGTTGAGACCATTGATCGACAGCGACATGAGGACCAGCGCGGCGGCCATCATCTTCGCCTTGCCGCCTACCTCGGAGGCCGCCAGATTCTTGACGCTATGCCAGAGGCGTGCCCAGATCAGTGGACTAGTGGTAATGCTCGTCGCTCCGTTCATTTGATCGCCTTCTCGGTTGCTTACGCTTACTCCTGTCCTACTGTCGCAGCATTGACACTCCATGCGCCCGGCGCCTATCCGCGGCGGCGGACGGCAACCTTAACACCAATGCAACCCTCAACGCCTGCGCTACAGCCCATCATGTCAGCGAGGTCGTCACTGACTGGCTGCGACTCACCTCGCGCACCGCAACGGGCGTGCCTTCGCTCGGAGCGTGGGTGTCCTCCGCCCGCATATGTTATATATAGCCCGTCCAACCCTGAGGATGCCAGAGCCACCGCTAGCATGGTCCGAAGGCACCTTCGGGACGTGATGCGCTGTCGATGTCCGCTCGCAGTCGCTACGCAGTGACCTCCATCGGCGCCTGCGCTACCGGCCGTCCAGTGGTATTCTCGCCCAGGCGACAGCGGACTTTCACACTGTCCTCGCACCTTAGCCCAACCGCCAGAACGGCCTCCCTGCGATATGAACGAGCGAATCACCAGTGCGCGCCCTTTCGGCCTCGGAAGCGTGACCGAAACCCGCATGAGCCCTGTAATCATCAACGCCTTGATGCTGGTTATCGCGCTGCTCGTCGCGCTGGTCGCCGGCATGGCCATCGGACTTGGGAACTATGCGCTGGATGCGCTGGCATTCACTGCCATCGTCGGCTTCGTGCTGCTCCTGCTGCCCTTGGAATTTCTCATGTCGGCCCACTTCGTCACGGCGACGATCATTGCCGGGTGTGTCGTGTACTTTCTGCGAATCCAACAGGGCCATTGGCTACCGTTCGGCTCCGCGCTACTGGTCGGCGCGAAGGTGCTTCTGACCTACCTTACTGCCCGCCGACAACCGTCGGCCTCGACGGGTATGCCGTTTTTCGTAATGGCACTGATAGCCTATTTGGTCGGGATGGCGATCGCGGTCTTCGCGAACCGTTTGCCGCTACTCCAGTCGGTCGTCGGCTTGAAAAATCTGCTTCCATCCTGGGCGGTCTTCATCGCGATCGGCTTCGGCTTCGTGCCCTGGAGCTTCGTCAAGCGACTCTGGATGTGGCTGATCGCGATTCCGATCATCTGCTTCCCGATTGTCATGTACCAGCATTTCATCGTTGCCGCGCGAAGGATTGACGCGGTGACCCGATTCGATGCGGTGGTCGGAACTTTTGGCGGCAACCCCGAGGGGGGCGGACACAGTTCCACCTTGATGCTCTACATGGTTGGCGCAATGTTGACCGCTGTCGCTCTGCGTCGCAGCAACAAGATTTCGTCGCTGTATCAGGTGGCGGTGATCGTGGCGGCCTTTCTTGCCATCGTTCTGTCCGAGAACAAGTCCGCATTCGTGTTGTTACCTGCAGCCTTCCTCCTGTTCGACCTCGACACCCATCTGCGCAATCCGGTGCGATTCGTACTTGTCGCCCTGGTGATGGCCGTCGCGCTCGGCACCATGTACAAAGCCTACAATGCGCTCTATTACGATGCGGAAAAGATCGGCAGTCGGGAAGGTACCGAGAGACTGGAATACTTCTTCGATCCGAACAATGTCAAGCCCGGCGGCGAGGTCGGCCGCGGCGCCTCGCTGAGTATCTGGTGGGGCGACCGTCTTTACACGCCATTGCAGCGACTGTTCGGCTATGGCCCAGGCGCCAGTAGGGCCGAAAGTACCGTTGCCATCGGCAACGTTGCGAAGCGTTACATCCCCTGGACCATCAACTCAACAGCCATCGCCCAATTGCTTTGGGATCAAGGCCTGTTCGGTTGCCTGAGTTATCTCGGCATTCTGTTCGGTGCGGTGGTTTTCGGTGTGCGTCGCTACCGCTGGCAGGGTGACGAGGAAGATCGCCAACTGCTGCGCGCCGCGACCGCCATCTCGCTGGTTTTGATCCCCTTTTCCCTGCATAACTCTCACTTGATCAATGCCGGTCAGGATCAGTACCTGATGAGTCTCACTCTGGGTACTTTGCTCGCTGCTGGTCGCCAGTTAAAGAAAGACGGCATGCCGACACGCACGAAAAATTCCAGTCGTAGTCCCCCGCGAATCGTCCACCAAAGCCCTCGCTAGCCCTTCGTCGGGCGCTGGGCCAATTGAGCCATCTCATTTCGTGCATGAAAAACCGGCCATTTGTCGAGGGCGCGCTTTGAACAGGCACCCGGTCGAACTCGGCGCATCATTGCCGCAACTGGTGATGGTCAAAGTTCGGAAAGTTTGGAACGAGTCGCTCTGGCCAGGCCTTGGGTTCCGGCCAGGACCAAAGCGCCGGAGGAGCTTTCGGCCATTCGCTTTCCGTCGACCACGACATGAGGTCTTCTAGACATTCGCAGGCCGAGCCAACCTGACTTAGCCGGTCTTGCTTTGCGAGAGATGAATCCGACCCCCAATGGCGAATAGCGAAACGATGATTGTAGGCTGTGGCTATGTCGGGCGACGAGTCGCTGCCCTCGAGCACGCCCAGGGCAACACGGTCATTTGTCTGAGCCGGACGGAACATACCTGCAATAGTTTGCGCAACCTGGGCTATCGCGTAGTGGTGGCAGACCTGGATGTGCCAGCATCGATTGACATAGAGGGATCCCGCCCGGACATCCTCTATTACTTTGCTCCGCCCCCGAATAGTGGCATTGCCGACCCCCGTCTGCGCGCGTTTCTGGAACGAGTGGCAGCGAAGCGAGCGCCGGAATGCGTCGTTTACATCAGTACTAGTGGCGTTTACGGCAATTGTGATGGGAACTGGGTGGATGAAAGCCACCCGGCAAACCCGCAGTCGGATCGTGCGGTGCGCCGGTGGTCAGCCGAACAGAACGTGCAGATCTGGTGCGCCGAACGGGGGGCGCGTGCGGTTATCCTGCGCGTGCCGGGAATCTATGGGCCGGGCCGCCTGCCGGTGGATCGCCTGCGCCAAGGCGTACCCGTCGTGCGCCGCGATCAGTCGCCCTTCAGCAATCGGATCCACGTCGACGACCTGGCAGCGATATGTGTAGCTGCGGGCCATGTTCCATCGGCCTGCGGCGTCTATAACGCCAGTGACGGTCAGCCGACGACGATGACCGATTATTTCCTGAAAGCGGCCGATGCGCTGGGTTTACCGCACCCGCCGGAGATTTCGATGACCGAGGCCCGGGAAAGACTCTCTCCCGCGATGCTGTCCTTCCTGGAAGAGTCGCGGCGACTCGATAACCGCAAGATGCTCGGCGAACTCGGCATAAAACTCCGGTATGGCGAGTTGGAGCGCGGACTCGCCGCGTCGCTCAGAGCGGGGCCGCCGGAAACAACCTGAGCCGCTCCGGCAGCGTCACTTGTTCAACGCTACCTGAGTTTGGGTCGGCGATGTGCGGAACACGGTGACCGGAACGCCCAGCGCGGCCCAACGGTAGAGCCATCCCGCGTCTTCTGGCACGCCGGGCCAACGGCGGTTATGGTTGCGGGTGGACATGTTGACGCAGCCGTGGCTCGCGGGATGTCCGAAGCCGTTGTGCCACCACGCGCCATGGAAGGCATAGTCCGAGTGGAAATACTGCGCGAATGGCACATTCTCGACAACATAATGCCCAGGCTGGCCCGGCTTCGCGCGGCTGCGCATGGTCTTCAGCGGAAAGCGTGCGTAGATATAGAACGAACCCGTGACAGTCGGCGTTTTGGCCTTACCCGTACTCACCTTGAACGTTCGCACGACCTCACCGTTCTCGACCGCAGCCACTTGTTGCTTATCGAGATAGACGAAGATGCGCTTGTCGGCGCCCGTGCTGAAACGGGCCGACAGAGGGCCGGCAATCATGCCACCTTGCTGCGACTTGACACCCTCCGTATCAAACTTCACTTCGATAGCGGCATGCGCCGGCCACGTCGGGCTAGGGGCGAATCTGAGCCGGGTGCTGTTATACCAGAACCAACGACCTGCAACCGGTTTGCCATCCGCGGTCTGGACGACGAAATGCTGCCCGATGGCACCGCGGTCGGCGACGGGTTCACTGAAAGTTACCTCGATTGGAAGCCCTACACCGAGATCCGACATGTCGTGCGGCGTAATCTTCGCTGTCAATGGCGGGGCCGTCGTGATCGCCAGCTGTACGGGCGGGACCGGAACGCCCGTGACGGTTGTCAGGCTGAGTTCGAGCGGGAAAGTCTGCCCAGCCGGATAGCTTTCCGCTGACAGTTTAAAGCTCCGGCGCCCATCGTCCGCCTGTGCGCGAAATGGCACGTCCCCCTTGATCTCCAAACTGCCGACCGGCTGGTCGAACTTCACCGTCACGCTACCATCCGCCTCCAGCATCCGCTCGGCACGACCTTCGAGGCGGGGTTGGGCCACCGTATGGATGACAAAATGGTGTTCGGCGCGTTGCCGCAGCCACGGCCTTTCGACGGTGACACTGATGTCATAACGCATGCCGAAAGCCAGAGGATTCGCCGATTCCTGGTGACTCCCATCACCTCGGGTTGCCACTGCCCTGCCATCGGCATCGATGATTGTCAGAGCGCTGAGGGTGGATCCCACGCCAATGGGCTCGAAGTTCAGCGGTTCCCTCGGATCGACCTCATGACTTTGGTCCGGGGGATTCATCGCAACGCCGAAGGCCGCAAGCCGCTGTTGCGCAAGCTGGACGGCGGTCACGCCCAGCGCTACCACAGCCGCAAGAGCGGCAACCCACCGGATCAGCGATCTACGTGCCGCCATCGATAAATACCTCGGTCGATAGTTAAAGGCTCGGCAGCCCTTTAATAATCCCGTATTTTCCTGACGCTACAGGGGTTTGGCAAGCCATAAGGGGTTTCGTTCCGGGCCGGATCGCCGGTCCGTCGACGGGCCCTACCCCCGACGGCCGATCACGCATGCATCGCCTTGACGCTCGCTCGAACCAGATCGATCACATCGATCAATCGGGCCACATACGCATCGCGCAGTTGCAGCGTTCCGTATTCCCCGAGCAACTCCTTTTCCAGAGCACCGAGCAGGCGATGCAGCCGCCGCTCATGGAGCCCTAGCGCCTGCTGCACCGGATCCGTCACGATGCCGGTCAGCGCAGTAATGGTGCCCAGGGCCAGCATCAAACCACCCACCGTCGCAATCACCAAAGTGGCTGATGCGGCAGCGGGAAACAAGGTGTAGTAGAGCTGTCCCAGCGTAGGACCCAGCGCGAAATTGGCGACAGCGACCTGATGCGCCACTGCTGCAGCGGTAGCCTGTCCCAGCGCCGCGGAGCCCGGCGTGAATTGCCCCAGACTGCCTGCTCCGGCCGCGAGACTGAGCAAGGCACCCGACAGGTCGGCTGCCGCCGTCCGGCTTTGGGCATAGACCACCAGGAAATCCTCGAGCTTTCGACGCGCCCCGGGGCTAGCAGCGAGATGTTCCATTTCAGATAGCTCCGGTCCGGCCAATTGAGCGATGACGGCGTCCGAAGCGACGGCCTCCAACAAGGCGTCGTGCTCCGACCGTCTCTCCCCCTGGACAATTGGGAGTTCGAGCAGCTCGGTATACACCAGCCATTCCAGTTCACGAGAGACCGCTGTTCTGAATCCGGGCGGCAGCTGTGCAAGGCGCCTGCCGGCGCCCCGGCATCCAAAACGGACGAGCAGCACCGCGGCGCCGCGGGACAGCAGATAAGGTCCGGCCCATAGCGCGTTGGCCGGTACTTTCCATAAGTCGTGCCCCCAGGCCCCGCGGTGGATTTCCCATGCGCCCCGGAGCGAGAAATGACGTGCGCAAAACGGAGCAAGTCGAACCCTGCACTCCGCGATGTAGCGCCGGAAAGCGGCGTCTACAACGGCGCCAACCGGCCGCTGCGGAGCCTCAACCGGCGGGATGGATGGAGGCAAGGACATAATCGGGTCGCGGGCCGACGGCCGGAAAGTCGGATAACATCGCCGACACACCACCCAACAGCAGCGCCGACGGAATGGCCGCAGCGTTAGCTCCGGCGATGTCCGTCGCCAGTTGATCCCCGATCATCACCATTTCCTGCCCTGGACAACGGCGCTGCGCGGCCAGGAAGAGGCCGGGCTGCGGCTTGCCGAGCACCGCGAATTTCAGGTCATCACGGTCCGGGTAGCGTAAGCGCAGCGCAGACTCCAGCAACAGCGCGATACTGCCTGAGGTGATCCCGAAACCGGTCGCGCTCGGAAAAATCAGATCCGGATTCGGCAGAATCAATTCAACCGTCATGCCGGCATCGACCCGCGCGAACAATGCCGTCAGTGTGGCATCCACCGTCTCCAGAAACGGGAACCCCTCTTGATCGGCGACCACGAGTACCTCGAATGGCTCGTCCACGTCGGCAACGATCCCCCCCGCAGCACGCACATACGCGAGGCTCCCGGATGGCCCAAGCACCCGTACCGCCTTGCCGGCGAGGCCGCGCTCTTCGAAGTACGGCGTCAACAGACTACCGGACGAGATGATCTGGTCCGCCTCGATCGGCAAACCAAACCCTCGGTAGCGCCGCGAGGCGACTTCCGGCGGCTTCGTGGCGTCGTTCGTCAGTACGAAATAGTGTTTGCCGAGTTCGTTGAGCCGTCGCAGTAACCCGGCGGCACCTGCCAAGGCCCCCTCGGCATTGACCAATACGCCATAGGCATCCAGGAGGATGACGGCATATCGCTCGATGAGATGGTCGATGTCAACCTGTTGAACTGCGCCCATGTCCTTCATGATAACGCGCTGCTCGCCCCATGTAGCCGGAGCGCCCTGTTGCGGCTGGCGGCCGTTGACCACGGCGCGATCCAGGTACCCTCGCAACCACTACTGAATGGTCAATCCGCTTGCCCTGAATCCCCCGAGCACGAGTGTCACCCGGTCGCCCCGCCGCAGCAACCGCCCGGGATTCCCGAAGAGCGCCGCATTCTCGCCGCCGCTGCGATCGAGCGCCTGCGGGGGTACGGGGGCTGGCTCAAGGGGTATTGGGTCCAGGCGAACCGGTGCCTTGTCCGGCATCAAATAGGTACTGGCACCGGGTTGCAGCAGACCCGCTGACTTGCTGGAGTCCAGCACCCGATAGCGGAAATCGAGAATATGCCCGCCTGCAGCCAGCTTGAGACGTTCAACGCGTATGCCGAAGGCCGCCTCGATGCGAGCAAGTTCCTCGGACCGTGGGGGCAAGCTCACCGAATAACCGAACCAGGCGAGCCCGAACAGTAACAGCCAGCAGGCGAGTCGATGGAGCCCATCCCCCCGAGGAGGGGAAAGGACACCGTCCAGTTCAGGATCGGTGCCAACCTGCTCGCTGCCCGTCTCGCTCACGATTTGCGAAGCATCTGGCCGAAGCGCCTCCTGCCGCATTCCCCAGGCCGAACCGCGGAGCCGAGGCCGAGCGGCGAACGGTGGAGTGACGCAGGCGCCGCCTAAACTGCCTAACGACTGAAGCAAACGGATACCGGATTCGAGCCATGATGAGAGGGCTTTCATTCGAGGTTTCTATTTCTAATTATTCCCCCGGAAAACGACAGCCATTCCGTCGCACGGCCTTGACGCCGATGTTCAGCATTCACAATTACCCCCCACCCGGTACTGTAACGCGTCTGTCCAAGATACTTTAGCACGATACGCGCCATATCTTTTACCCCCGCGCTAGGTCATTGATAACAAAAAGCTTCGCAAGAGCTTCCCCGATACAAGGTGACACTGCCACTGCACCGAATCGGGGACTGTAAAGAATCTTGACGCCTCATGGCTCACCTACTGGCCCTGGCAAGAGCGTCGATCCGGGGCCGCCGGGCACGGTCGATGGTATGCTACCGGCCATGAAAACAACCCATCACCGCTTCGCGCTGTGCGAAGAAAGAATGATCCCGGAGATCGGCGCCCTGGCCCGTGTCTACCGGCATACGGTTACCGGCACCGAGTTCGTCAGCCTCATCAATGACGACGAAAACAAGGTGTTTGGTATTGCATTCGCGACCCCATCGAACGACAGCACGGGCATCGCGCATGTCATGGAACACAGCGTGCTTTGCGGCTCCCGTCGCTATCCGTTGAAAGAACCGTTCGTGGAACTGATCAAGGCCTCGCTCAATACTTTCGTCAATGCGATGACCTGGCCCGACCACACGGTTTATCCAGTCGCCTCGCAACATGCCAAGGATCTTTACAACCTGATCGACGTGTACCTCGATGCGGTCTTCTACCCGAATCTGACGCGGTGGACCCTCATGCAAGAGGGTTGGCATTACGAACTCGAAGATCCGTCGGACGCACTCCGCTTCAAGGGCGTCGTCTTCAACGAAATGAAGGGGAACTATTCCTCGCCTGACTCGATGCTCGGCGAGTATGTGCGCCGTTCACTGTTCCCGGACACCATTTATGGACACGACTCCGGAGGCGATCCGGCCGTGATCCCTGATCTCACCTACGACCGCTTCAAAGCCTTTCACGCCACGTTTTACCATCCATCCAATGCCCGTATTTTTTTCTACGGTGATGACGACCCCGAGGAGCGACTGCGCTATCTGGACGCGTGGCTGAGCGGATTCCAGGCTATCGAGTTAACACCGGAGCTGCCCCTGCAGCCCCGCTGGCCTGCACCGCGGCGACAAGTTGAGGCCTACGATCCCGGTGAGGATGCGGAGGCGCCGCTGGCCTATGTCTCGGTCAACTGGCTGCTGGGCGAATTGCGTGACCCCGAGACCGCATTGACGCTGGAGATCCTGTCCCACATGCTGGCCGGCACGCCCGCTTCACCGCTGCGCAAGCGCCTCACCGACAGCGGCCTCGGCGAGGATGTCACGGGCGGCTATGTCGACAGTGACTGCCGCGAAGCCTATTTCCCGATCGGGCTTAAGGGCGTGGACCCCGCCGACGTCGAGGCGACGGAAGCGCTGATCTTGGACACCCTGCGGGACTTGGCGGAGGCCGGCTTCGAAGCGGGTCTCATCGAGGCGTCGCTGAACACGGTCGAGTTCAACCTGCGGGAGGCGAATTTTGGCGGCTTCCCACGCGGCATCGCCTACCTGATCCAGTCCCTCCAATACTGGCTATACGACGGTGATCCTCTGGCACCACTTGCCTTCGAGGCCCCACTTCTGGCCCTAAAGAAAAAGCTGGCGACGAGCGACGACCCCTTTCGGCAAATAATCCGTGAGATGTTCGTCGAGAACACGCACCGCACTACCGTTGTGATGCTCCCCGACGATACTTGGCTGGCCCAACGGGAGAAAGCGGAGCAACGCCGACTGGAACAAGTCGCTGCCAGTCTCAGCGCCGAGGAGTTGCAGCGGCTCGCCGCGGACACCGCAACGCTGAAGGCACTGCAGACCACGCCTGACACCCCGGATGCGCTGGCGACGGTACCGACGCTGAGGCCGGGTGATCTTGAGCCGCTGATCAAGACGATCCCGACCGAGATCGACATCCACCCTACCGCCAGCATTCTTTACCACGAGCTTCCAACCCATGGAATCGTCTACCTGGATCTCGCGTTTGATATCCGCGGCGTCCCCACAAGCCTCACGCCCTACCTGGGCCTGTTCGGCTCTGCGCTGCTCGAGATGGGAACCGAGAGAAAGGACTTCGTCACGCTGACCCAAAGCATCGGGGGCAAAACCGGGGGCATCGGCGCGACGGCGATCAATACGCTGCGGCTCGATACCCGCGTCGGACTATCGCTGTTTGTCCTTCGCAGCAAGTGCACCGCGACCCATGTGGAAGATCTGCTGGACCTCCTGAGCGAGATCCTGCTGACCGCGCGATTCGACGACCGGGAACGGTTCCGGCAGATCGTCCTTGAGGAAAAGGCCGGTATTGAAAGCGAGTTGGTTCCTCACGGCAACGCCTTTGCCGAACTGCGTCTGCGGGCCCGATTGAATGCCGCAGACTGGGTCGCCGAACAGACCGACGGCATCAGCTACCTGTTCTTCCTGCGACAGCTCGCCGCGCGGGTCGACGGCGACTGGGAGGGTGTCCTCCGGGATTTGGAATGTGTCCGGGATACCCTGATCACAGCCGCTGGGCTGACGATGAATGCGACTGCCGATACCGCTACACGAATGGCCATTCAGCCACGACTCGAGGCCTTCATTCATCTCCTACCGAGCGGTGCCGCCGGAATGTCCGGCATTTCGCGAATTCCCGAGGCTGCTTACAACGAAGGACTTACCGTTCCGGCACAAGTGAACTTCGTGGCCAAGGGGGCTGATGTCTATGCGCTCGGCCATGCCTTGCATGGGTCCTGGCTGGTCGTTCAGAACTGGCTTTCGACGACCTATCTGTGGGAACGTGTTCGTGTCCGCGGCGGGGCCTATGGCGGTAGCTGTCGCTTCGACCCGCTTAGTGGGGTCTTCATGTACTCCTCCTACCGCGATCCCAATCTCGCCCAAACCGTGCAGATCTACGATCGAACAGCGGAATTCCTGCGCACCCAACCACCTGACCGCGCCGAAGTCGAACGCGCGATCATTGGCGTGATCGGCAGCCTGGACCGCTACATGCTCCCCGATGCGAAGGGTTATACGGCGCTGCGACATCATCTGGCCGCATTGAACGATCCGCTGAGGCAGCAAATCAGGGATGAGGTTCTGGCCACGGACCTACGGCACTTTCACGATTTTGCGAGGGTGCTCGACGACGTGGCCAGCCACGGACACGTCGTGGCCGTTGGGTCGCTCCAGGCGATCGAGCAGGCCAACGCCGCACTCGGCGGAGACTGGCTGAGCGTGACCCGGGTATTGTGATCCAGGCACCGCGGTCGCTCCGCTGGACGCCGGGACCGCATGACCAGGGCTAGACCGGCACAGGTTTAGGTCGCGAGGACCAGAGAAAGATTCTGAGCGACGACCCAGCAATAGGCAGCGACCACACCGCATAGTGTTCCGGTAACCCAGGCACTGCGTATCCGATGGCGTCGAATGAAAACGAAGGCGAGAAAGGCCAGCCCAAGGAGTTTCATCGTCGCGATCGAAGTTCCGAGACCGAAGGTTTCGAAGCAAAAGCTCGCCAAGGGATTCGCTTCGTCGATCTCGGAGCAGTGGAGCCCGATATAGGTGATGGCTCCATCCGCGATCTGAAGGAGCCCGAATGACACGATCAGCAAGCCGTCCATCGTCGTTTCCTGAGTCGCCACGCGGAGCGGGTGCACTCTGCGAGGTCCCATTCGGTGAGGGATTGTGTTTTGAACCGACTTGAAGTGTAGTTGCTCAGCCCGTCGCTGCCGCCGGATGAAGACGAGCGACACGGCGAACACGGCGCGCCATCCCGTGTCGGATAGCGGACGGATGGGCTGTCCGAAGCCTCTACGTTCCTTCCGGTGGCTGAAGTGGCGAACGGCTGACGATAGAACAAACAAACTTGGAGATCTCCATGCAAACCCGATTCAAGCGGCTCCTGCCGGTAATCATTACCGTGCTCACTCTCGGTTTCGCCGTCACGTCAGCGGCCGAGGACCACAAAGCGGAAGCCATGAAACAGGCGCAGGCTGCGCTGGATAGCGGCAAGCAGGGAAATGCTGCCGCCGTCGCTGAGCACGCGGCAGCGGCCAAGACCCATGCGGAAGCGGCACAGCAAGAGCGCCCGAACCCGCACCTGGATGCGGCGATCAAGAATCTGGACGCCGCCATTGCGGAGGGGAAGAAGGGCAACGCCAGCGCCGCAGAAGAAGCAGCGTTTGGCGCGGTGACGCATCTGAAGGCGGCGGAGAAGTCCTTTTAAAGGTTTTCGATTGGCGGATTGGAAAGGGCCGGGCGCGGCCTGCTGTGAGGCTCCGATGTCCGCCCCAACTCGGGGAAGAGGGAAAATCGCGTGCAGCCCTTCGACAATGACCCTTACTCCTTGCTGGGGAAGATCCAGGGCGCGGAAAAGCTCTTTCTGCGCGGACGGCAGAAGCGTGGTGAAGATCTGGAAAGTGCCGTCAAATTCTTTCTGGAATTCCTGAAAGGCTTCGAAAGCTTTGAGTTCGAGGGACCTTGTGTCACCGTATTCGGCTCAGCCCGCTTCGCCGAGGGGCACCGCTATTACGAGTTGGCGCGGGCATTGGGAAAAGGGCTGGCGGGGGCCGGCTATGCGGTTATGACCGGCGGCGGTCCAGGTATCATGGAAGCCGCGAATCGCGGAGCGCGCGAGGGCGGTGGGCTGAGCCTGGGCTGCAACATCCAACTCCCTCGCGAGCAGAAGCCGAATGCGTATCTGGACCGCTTCATCGAATTCGAGCACTTTTTCGTGCGCAAGGTCATGCTCGTCAAGTACTCTTGTGCCTTCGTGGTGATGCCCGGAGGCTTTGGCACACTCGACGAAGCCTTCGAGGTGATCACGCTGGTGCAAACCGGCAAACTTGAGCGTTTCCCGGTCGTAGCGATGGGTGAGGAATTCTGGGATCACTTAAGCGTGTTCATGCGCGACACGATGTTCGGCGAAGGGACGATAGCGGCTGAAGACGTGGATTTCCTGCACCCGGTCGGGACCGTGGAGGAAGCCTTGCGTGTGATACGGAACTCTCAGGTCGCTTGTGGCGGATCTTGAACCCGAATTTTACGCGAATCTCGACGAGCGTAGCCGCGCGGCGGCACGCCGGAGAAAAATAGGCAGCAAATGGCAGTGAGGTTAGACTGTGGTGGCTACGGGTGGACTTGAACCACCGACATCGCGATTATGAATCGCGTGCTCTAACCAACTGAGCTACGTAGCCATGTGATTATTATCGCCTTTTGACCGCCGCAACGCAAGTTGCGCGACCCGCGTAGCGAGGCGACGTCTCGACTCGCACACTGATAGACTTAGCCAGTAAGGATACTCCGTGATTACCTTCGGATCAAGGACAATCCACCATCGGCTCTGCAGACCAACAGGTCTAGCGCCATCGTGCGGCGTTCCTGCGGCGCTGTTGGATCACGCATCATCGGGAAAACGGACCGTCGGAGAGGACGCCCTACTCTGGCTGCACGCTCGGCCGCGGACGCCTTCTCTCACCGGATCTCCGCCTCTCCGCGGCAAGCGATCCGCCGTTGCATGCTCGACACAGCGGATGAGACTGAAGTGGGATCCGATTGTCACAATGCAACGGAGCTACCGCTGTGCCGCCCCGGTTGCAGTCCAGGGGAGTACGCACAGCCTTTGCCACCGGCACAGTGAACCAACGCTGCGCCCGCTGCGCCGTACCCTCACACTGTGGCACGAAGCGGACGTGCCGAGCCTGAGGCATCCTTTCGCTGTAAGGCCATCATGCCGGGAGTGCCCGGCCGGACTTGGAAGGCCGCAGACTTGCGGTGGACAGCAATGAGTCGATCCGATCCGTTTGATCTTCGTCGGGTCTGCCATATGCTACCCGAGGCGATCACCATTTTCGACGCAAGCGACCCGGCCTGCCCCGTGGTGTTCGTAAACCATGCCTTCGAGGAACTCACCGGTTTCAGCGGTTCCGAAATCGACGGCAACAGCATCCTCCGGTTCTTTGACGAAACTGACGCCCAGCGGGTTCTGGGCTCAGCCCGCGACGCGTTACGCGATGGGCAACCGCAGCGTCTGGCCGCTACCGGCCTGCGCCGCGACGGAACCCTTTTCGACGACGAGCTTTACCTCGCACGCTTACCTGCCGAGGGCGGCGAGACGGTGTATCTGGTGGCTCTGCATCGCGACGTATCGCGACGAGAACAGGAACTCCGGGCACTGGCAGTCCAACGCGACCGTCTTCTCGAACACCTGGAAACAGCACCTCTTGGCATACTCGCCCTGGATTCGGTGTTGAACGGCATCGCCATCATCGACGCTCGACGCTCGAACATGCCTCTGGTGTATGTCAACGCAGCATTCGAGCGCCTCACCGGATACACCGCAGAGGAAGTGCTGGGCCAGAGCTGGCATTTCCTGCATGCCGCGAATCATGATGCGGCAACGGCAGCAGCGATCGAGTCGGCGATCGCCGAGCGTAGAGAAGCACGGATGGAGGCGCCCCAGTTTCGCAAGGACGGCACCCGCTTCTGGGTTGAACTCTCGTTGACGCCGGTATTCGACGACGACGGCCATCCAACCCACTACTTGGCCATCCAGGCCGATATTTCCGAGCGCAGGGAAGCCGTCTCGCGCCTGGAACAGTTGAGTCTAGAACTACTCCGCAATAGGGACGACCTGACCGCAATCCTGAATCAGTTCGCCTGCGCGACGCTGATCGTCGACGGCAATGGCATGATCACGTTCGCGAGCGCTTCTTGTGAAACCGTATTGGCCCTGCCTCCTTCACAGGTAACCGGCCAGATATTGCCCAACCTGCTGCCATTACCGGCATCGACTGTCGCCGAACTGTGGCATAACCTCGGTGCGCCTCCCGTTAACCGGAGGTCGGTGCAGTTGGGCTGGTCCGATGACGCTGGCGCCGAGCATTGGACCGAATGCAGCATCAAGGATGATCCCCGGGACCCCTCCCGTCGGATCGCAGTGGTCTATGACGTAACGGAATTGTATCGATTGCGTCAGCGGCTCGAAGCGCGGACCCGGGGCGCGCTGATCGGAGACAGCGAACCGATGCAGCGGCTGCATCGCCTGATTGCCGACATCGCGCGCGGCGCCTGGACCGTATTGATCGAAGGCGAAACCGGCTCCGGCAAAGAGTTGGTCGCGCGCGCCGTTCATGACGGGGGGCCTCGCAAGCAAGGCCCATTCGTAGCCGTTAACTCCGCCGGCTTGAGCGAATCGCTGTTGGCCAGCCAGCTTTTCGGTCACCGAAAGGGTGCGTTCACCGGCGCCACCAGCGACCAGCAAGGCTACTTCGAGGCCGCCTCCGGAGGCACCTTGTTCCTGGACGAAATCGGCGACCTGCCGCTTTCCATGCAGGCTAGCCTGCTGCGGGTGCTGCAAGAGCGCGAGGTCACGCGACTGGGCGAAACCCGCCCCCGCCCTGTGGACGTGCGAGTCATCGCGGCGTCCCACAAGGACTTGGCGGCCGAGGTCAGGGCCGGGCGTTTTCGCGAGGACCTCCTGTTTCGCCTCCGAGTCGCCCGGATCACCGTCCCACCGCTACGGAACCGGAGGACCGACATTCCGCTGCTGGTTGAACACTTCCTCCGCGATGCGTGCAGTCAGGCTGGCAAGTCCCTCTCAGGCCTTGCTCCCGAGACCCTGCAATCTCTGCTCAGCTACGAATGGCCCGGTAATGTCCGCGAGCTCAAGTCCTGCGTTGATTACGCCGTCATCTGTGCCGCCGGTCCCCGGGTCCGTCCCGACGAACTCCCACCGGAGCTGCGGCAGGCGTGCGTCAGCGCCACGACGGAGCCCTTCCCTGCTCAACTTGCGGATGAAACCGACGAACGATCTCGCATTTTGGCGGCATTGAACGCCTCAAGGGGCAACCGCAGTCAAGCGGCCAAACGCCTAGGAATCAGCCGCGCGACATTTTATCGTCGGCTGCGAGAACTCGAACTCAACGTCGAAGACTAGCCTGTTAGGTGCTTTCGGGGCCAGCCCGGCCTCGATATACCTGTCTTGCGAGACATCCGCGAGACACTCATGAGACAGTTCCAAACTGTCTCATGAGTGTCTTCTAGAATGCACATATTTTCAGGTCACTGGTTTTTCAGGGTTATTTAAGTTGGCACGGCCCGTGCGCTATGCAGGTCGTGATCTGCCATTTTGACCGGTCTTCGGGCCACCTTCCCAACGGAACCAGTATGAAAGCTCTGACTCTGCTCGCGACAACGATCTTCCTTCTTTTCTCTATCGCACCGGCCGCGCACGCTGGCATCATCGCCGGCAAGGTGTCCGACGAGTCCGGCCGGGCACTATCGGGCGTCAATGTCTGTCTGCTGCCCGCAGGGGCCGTGCCCGGATCGGATCGAGTCTGCCTGCGACAAAACGCCAGCAACGGACAAGGCCGCTACCGTTTCCGCATGAACAAACCGGGAGCTTACGCTATCGAGATTCGCGATGAACGGTTCGAGACATACGTCTGGAATGCCGTTGCAACCCACGCCGTCATCAAAACCCGCGACCAGGATATCCGTGGCCTAGACTTCAAACGCCAGTTCCGCTTCGGCAATTTCCGCAACCAGATGACCATTACTGCGGACCACCTTCCGGAACTCTTCACGAGGGACCTAGTCGCCATGGCGACATTCGTTAAGCTCTACGTGGCCGACGCAGCTTCGACCTCGGGCCAGAAATTGTTGTTCTTGGGGCGCGTCACGGATGTGGCGCAGCTGGCTATCAAGCTCAGCCTGCCTTCCACGGCGCAGGCGATTCAGTATGAAGTGTTCGGACAAGGCCTGAATGCGTCGGGCACGATCCCTGTCGTTCTCTGACACGAACGCCGCTTCACCCCCCCCCCAATTCACTTGCGGAGCCCCGCTCCCACTCGAACACGGAACTCTTGACATGAACACCCTATCCCGCATCTCAGGACTGCTGTTAGGCGCCTCAAGCCTCTTCAGCGTAAACGCCAACGCGATCGAGTCCCTACGGCTGACCGACACCATCAAGCAAGGCATCGGGAAGATCGATCTGATGAAGGATGTTACGCCCGAGCAGCTCGAGACCTACCGGTTCGACAACCAAATCGTTCTGGCGGCCGACATCAACGAGAACAGCAAGGGACTGGAGAAATCGACCAGCCAGGGCGTTGCAATCAAGGACATCGCATTGATTTTGGGTTACAAGGACGGAGCCAGTAAGGCCTATACGCTCGCCGACGGCCATGTCTCCACCGAGACGCAGTCCTGGGTCATGGAGAAAGGTGATCCCGAGCGACGACCCTATTACACGCTGCTTGGCGACAGCGGATCGAGCCGGATCACCGCAGCAAATCGTATTCAAGCGACCTTCGATAGCATGATCAGAATCAAGGTACCCGACGACATACGGGGGGTTACCTCGGCGATACTATCGGTCACACTGTTGACCACGGACAGTGCCCAGGGTGATCCCGAAGCCTTCTACGACTTCAGTGGCGGCTTTGAAGACTTGGCCATCCTGGTACCCGAGGACGCCGCCTATCTGAACAAAGTCGCACCTGGCCGCCTCGACGCACCCATCGTCGAGTTGACCCAGCCGATCGGCGACCCCAGCGTACCAAGCAACCCCACAACCCCGCTCGATGCTGCAACCGTTCAAAGCTGGAACTACTTCCCGTCAGCCGATACGTTCTATATAGCGGCCTACGAAGACCTCTACCCCAACGTGGGTGACTACGACTTCAATGACTTGGTCGTCGCGTACCAGGTGAAACACGGGCTGAATGCCGACAATAAAGTCGTGGCCATCGGCGGGTCGGCATATATCCTGGCGCGCGGAGCCATGTACAGTCACGACTGGCACCTGCGACTGCCCCTCCCGGACGCGATTAGGGGCAAACTGTCGTGCACCGTCACGCTACAGCATCCGAAATATGAGGGCCCTTGCAGCGCCCGCAATCCGGGCGAATTCAGCGGCACGATCGACGTCACAATGTTCGGTGATACCGTGAAAATCTTCTCGGATCCGAAGGGTGCTTCGTCCATGCTGAACACCCACTCGAGCCGTCCCCCGGTAACGGGTCCCCGCAGTGTTTTCCTGATCGTTCTGGCTGAGCCGGCTGACCCCTCGACGCTCGGCGCAGCTCCCTTCGATCCTTATTTGTACGTGCGCAACACCGGGAAAAACATTCAGTTGCTCGAAGTTAACCCAGACTTCAAGGATGCGAATGGCAACCCGTTCGGCATGCTGATGCCTAGCGAGAAGTGGCGTTGGCCGTTGGAACAGGAAAAGATTACGACGGCGTATCCCGCATTTACCAAGTTCGTAGAATCCCGGGGGCAGAACGCAGTGGACTGGTTTGCGAGCGAGGTTCCCGAAAAGGTCTTCGATCAGCTGCCGCCTTCATCGGTCTGGGCCTGGTAACTCTCGTACGCTCGTTTGAAGGTCGGCCTGCATCTGCGCGGGCCGACTCTCCTGCACTCGGCCAGATTCAGGGAACGATGGTTTGAATCAGCGCGTTTGGCGAGCCCGAGCCAATACGTGTCAGCTTGTTTAACGCTGCCGCCCCGACGAGCGCGTTGCGCACGGCAGTCGGCCCGGCGGCCGGATGTGTTTGCAGATACTGCGCCGCGACCCCAGCCGCGTGCGGGGCGGCCATCGATGTGCCACTGATCGTGTTGGTCGACGACTCACTACCAACCCAGGCGGACTTAACAGACGAACCGGGCGCGAACAAATCCAGGCATTTACCGAAATTCGAGTACGAGGCTCGTACATCGTTAGCAGTGGTTGCCCCGACGGTAATCGCACCCGGGACTCTCGCCGGCGAATAGTAGCAGGCATTGGCACCTGCATTACCCGCGGCCACGGTATAAGTGATTCCTGTCGCGAGTGAATTACGTACGGCCGTATCGAGCGAAGCGCTTGCTCCACTGCTCAGGCTCATGTTGGCGATGGAGGGTTTCACTGCATTCCCCGTCACCCAATCGACCCCGGCGATCACGCCGCTGATGGTTCCCACGCCGTTGCAGTCCAGCACGCGCACCGCCACAATTGCAGCATCTTTCGCAATCCCATAGACAGCCCCGCCACTGCTGCCGGCGACATGGGTGCCGTGACCATTGCAGTCCCTGCCGTCCCCGCCGATGACATCCGTACCGATCCGTGCACGCCCGCCGAATTCCAAGTGATCAAGTTGAATGCCCGTGTCGATCACGTATACGGTTACCCCGCGTCCAGTGGCCGAGTATCCATAACTATTGTTCAGCGGAAGTTCCTGCTGATCGATGCGGTCGATACCCCAAGTCGCTGGGCTTTGGATCTCACTCGCCCAGATCAGGGCATCTTCCTCGACATAGTCGACCATGGGCAGCCGCGCCAGCGCGCGGGCCTGTGGTTCGGTCAGCGTCACGACCCCGGCGTTCAACACAGCGGCGAACGCACGCCGCATTCTGCCTTCTCGCGTCTCCACCAAGTTTTGCAGAAGCGCCTCACGTGCCTGGAAGCTGGGCATGTCGTCTCTGAGCTTGACGATGTATTGGCCCTGAACTGCAGGTCCTCCAGCGGAAATGAAGCTGCCAGCCATCGCAACCGATTCCATAAGCGACAGCGCGGCGCACAAAAGCGGCTTGGCGTTCATTCGTGCTCACCTCGATTGTTATCATTCCCGGATGCCGGAAACTGAGCTTCTGTCTTCGCTCCGATCTCACATCTTGGTTCAGTGGAACAGCAGGTCGGCGTCGTAGCCTTGTTGCTCGGCTCGTTGCTTCAGGTCTTTCAGGGCGGCGTTCTGCAACTGCCGAACGCGCTCGCGCGGCAGGCCCAAGTCGGCACCAATCCGCTCCAGCGTCGCCCCATCGCCACCGTCCAGCCCAAAGCGCCTCTGCAGAATCACCTGCTGCACCGGCAACAACTGCCCCAGCCAGAGCGGTAGCTGCCGCCGGACCGCCGCCGCGTGCAACCGCTCGGTCACGTCCACCTGCGCCTCGTCCGCCAGCGTGTCCACGAGCGGCTGCTCCGAACCCAACTTCACCGGTGTGTCCAGCGAGACCGGCTGCTCGTTCAGATGCAGCACATACTGCACCACCGCCGCCGGCGCCCCGACCCGCGCCGCCACATCCCGCACCACGGGGTCCCGCGGCAGACACGTCGTCAACTGCCGATAGGCGCGCAAATAGCTGTTCAGCTCCTTCACCACATGAATCGGCAACCGGATCGTCCGCGACTGGTTCATGATCGCCTTCTCGATCTCCTGCCGTATCCACCACCCCGCATAGGTCGAAAAGCGAAACCCCCGCTCCGGCTCGAACTTCTCTACCGCGTGTATCAATCCCAGATTGCCCTCCTCGATTAGGTCCAACAACGGCAGACCACGGTTGCGATGGCGTCGCGCCAACTTCACTACCAGGCGCAGATTACACTCCACCATCACCCGGAACGCCGCGGCATCGCCCGCGCGCGCCAACGCGCCATAGTGCTTCTCCTCGTCCGCGGTCAACCGCCGCGCGTGGGCCAGTTCATGGAAGTAGGTCTGCGTCAGATCCCGCTCAACGCTCTCCGTGGAGAAGGCGCCGATCACCCCAGCGTCCCGCTCGACCGCCACGTGCGACTCCTCGGGTGCCGCCTCGAAGACCATCGGGTCGCCGTCGGGGTCATCCGGGCCGGTTGTGCTGAAGCGGGGGTCGGCGTCCATTGAGGTTTCTCCCGAGGCGGTCACAGTTTTTTGTTCCGTTCGGGCTAGACATCGGCCCGCCGCGAGATTTCCATAGGGACTATTCTGAGAGACGCGTCACAGATTCGATCCAGAGCCAGGACACCTGAAGCCACGACGAAATCGTAAGGCTGGATCTCGGTAAGACCAAGGATGTCTGTCAGCGAAGGAGGGCGTGCCCATACAGGCCGGAGGAGCAATACCGGGGGACCCAGAGCTATCGATCCCCATCGGCACGGGGGCATGCGCGCTTGATCCCGCGCAACTGCGGCGGGTCAGTCAGCCCCAGCTGACGAGGTCGCGGGGTGAAACGGATTGGCTGCGAGTCGTACCGAGTCTCTCCCGCGGGCACGAAACGCTCTCGAGATTCGGCCCTCAGGGATCCCGGCAAAGCCTATGCAGCGCACTTTAGTTTACCGGCACCTGATGGCGTGGGCAGCATTCCGGCCTGGCGTCAGGTCGCTGCCGCTCAGTCTCCAGACGCATCCGGCGTCCTTCTCGCCAACCGGATAGCCACTGCGCGCTGTCGACTCCGGCGGGTGGGATATCCGCCCATCCGGACACCGCAGATTTGAAGCCAAGCTGCCAATCCTGCAAACCGTGATTAATCGTCATTCGATTTTCTGCCGTTGCCTGTCACCCTACAAACTCGGCCGGCATGAGAGAATTCAAGCGCGGCTGCAGTGGCAGGTTGCCAGTGCCACCCCGAAGAGTCTATGGGCAAGACTACCTACACCAGTCAGGTGGGTGCGTACGACCACGCCGGATTCGGAGGAAAAGCCTGTACTCTCTTCAATGTTCAAAGCTCAGCATCGGCTCGAGAGGTTGCCCTGAGGTGCATCTTGCAGAGCCTCCCCAAAGTGGGACGTATCGGCGATCGGTAGCCGCAGCACGAACTCGGCACCGCGGCCCATGCCTGCACTAAACGCCGTCAGGCTGCCTTGCATTCGCCTGACGAGCGCCCGGGCCAGCGCCAGTCCAACATGGTCATTATGGTTCCGCCTCGTTTGGGATGAGGGATCTTCAGGGCCGAATGGATCGAACACCGACTCGGACATCATGGTTTCAAAGCCAACACCGCTATCGTGGACCCGCACCAGGATCTGGTCATTTTTTTTGACCGCTTGGATTTTGATGTTTCCACCGCTCGGTGTGGTGTCGATGGCACGCGTCAACAGAACCCCTAGAATCCGTTCAAGCCTCACCTTTTCTCCACGAACCGGAAGGCCACTCCGGGGAAAATCCGTTTCCAGCATCAGCCCACCCGCTTGCACCAGAGGCAGAAACTCGGCGATGACCTGCTCGAGGATAGCTCCGAGATCCAGATCCCCCTCGGTTACCACGAGCGCTCCCTGCTTTGCCTGCGCCAAGGCGACTACATCGTCAAGGCGGCTATTCAACTGCCGCACCTGTCGCTCGATCGCAACCGCTGCCCATTCCACGATCTCGGCCTTTGCTACGCCATGCCGACGCAGCAACTGTGCGGCCGCCAAAATCGGGGTCAGGGGGTTCCTGAGATCATGAGCGAAGCGCTCGACGAACTTACACCATGCAGACTCGCGGGTTGCGACGAGCCTCCTTGCATCCAGTAACGCACTGGCCGCGGGCGAAACAACGATGGCGACTCCGATGATTCCACCCCCGGCAGCAGTCACGAGTCGCAACTCGACGCGGCCTGCATCATCGGATTCGTCACCGGGACAATTCCCCACCGTGAACGCGCGCGCACCAACAGCCGGCACGGTCGCCAGGAGTTCGGCGATCAGCGGTTCCAGCCAATCGGCGAGAGCCGGCGCGACTTCCCGGATCGAGCGCCCGAGGCAGTCCTCGGCGTCAAATCCAAGGGCACGCCCCAGACCGGGCCCCACCCAAACAAAACGAAGCTCAAGGTCAAGCAGGCCCAGACGCAGCGGGATCGCACATAGCAAGGCCTCCAGTGACTGCCGGCTGCATCCCTGGTTGATGCCCGCCGAGCCTCCTGCGTCGCCTTCAGGAGTCATCATTCCTGATTGGGACTTTTCCCGGACATGACCGAGGATCACTCAAAGAGTCCGTCTTCCTGCAGCAGAGGCCCGATCTCCCTCATCAGCTGCAACAGGTTAGAACAGCCCATCTTCCGCATCAGGTGAGCTCGGTGCGTGTCCACGGTCCGGTGGCTGAGACCCATTTCCCGGGCCATTTCCTTGGTAGACAAGCCGTTCACAACGAATCGAAGGACCTCCCGCTCCCGGCCACTCAGTTGCGAATAGCGCTGCCTGACCGACAGGGCCTGCAAGCCGTGAGCGCAGTGCTTCACATCCATGTTGATAGCCTCAGACACCCTTGTCACGAGGAGGTCGCGCTCGACGGGCTTCTGCAAAAAGTCGAGGGCACCCGCGCGGAAGGCCTCGGAGGAGGTCGGAAGGGTGCCGTAGCCCGTCAGAAAAATGACGGGGATTTGAACCTCATGTTGGGCAAGCGCCTTTTGTATCTCCAACCCCGTACAGTCGGGCATACACAGATCGAGCAACAGACAACCTCGCATTCCGGGGTGACACGACGCGAGAAAGGCCGAGCCGGTCTGAAAGCAGCTCGTCTTGAAGCCTTCAGCCCGCAACACAGTACTTAGCGCGTCGCAAACCCCCGCGTCGTCGTCCACGATATAGACGGTTGAATCGGTGCAGTACAGCGCATGCCGCATGTCATTCTCGGCGGTTCCGCCCATAGCGCCCTTGGTGACAGTTGACCGCTGCCGCACCGCAAGTCAACTCGCCCCCCGTGCGCCGCTGGTCAGAAATGAAGACCGCTAGACGCAGCCAAGGACCGCCACCCTTGTTGTTGGATGCGGGTCCGGGGAATGGTAACACCCCGCGTCGCGGCGGGAGAATCCCAACCTTGGGCATACCCAGGTAGTCGTACGGATATCAAGACGATGCCAACCGTGTGCATGATACGAATGTGGCCGGGACATCGATGCGACGTTCGAGCGGTACCTGCCGTCCACGACATCAGCCTTTTATTCCCTTGCGTGCCGAGGCTGCCGAACATGACTGACGCACATACCCTGACACACGACACAGGGGCTCTGAGTGGACTGGCAGAGCAACTCCGTGCGCGTGGCGATCCCGATGCTGAACTCTGCCGGGTTCGCATTGCCAGGCTGGCTTACTTCAAGGCCCACTCCCGCGGCTGCGTAACGGGTCCCGAACTAATCGACTGGCTGCAGGCCGAAGCCGAGATTGCCGATACGCGCGGGGAAACCACAACTAGCGGCACTGCCAGAAAGGAAGGAGCCCCGGGGAAGCGTCAGTAGTCCCTTCCTCTACGCGTTGGGCTCGATAAGCGTACTGGAGGCCTTCGAGCCCGGTCGTCCGGATCAGCTGTAAACGTTCCAACGCGGCGCGTGTTGAGGCAGGAGATTCAGGCAAAACGATGGCGGCGGCGAGCCAGAGCTATGATGAGAGGTCTGTGAAGGGTATGGTCTAAGTGGTGTGCAATAAAAAGCCCCTGCCGCGTTGGAGCGGGAGGGGCTTGAGGTAGGTGCCTGGCGGTGACCTACTTTCGCACAGG
>NZ_JBSYXP010000020.1:0-82380 GCF_054172105.1 Methylolobus aquaticus | reverse complement strand
GATACCGTATTTTACCCCGTCCAGAACGCCGGAGCCCCCGCCACACAACGCCTTCGGAGTTTTTCACCAGCCTGTTAAGTCACGTTAACAGAATACCACTGAAACCCGCCAGGCCCGAGTCGGTTTTCCCGCACGGGGGCATCCATCTCGTGCGTTCTTTCGAGTGGGTAGGCTCGGGGCGTGGCGCCGCGTGGAGGAATTCGGCTTTCAGCCCAGCGCGTCGCCGTGGCGGGGACGTCCGCCTCAAGCGGGGTCAGGCTGGTGCGCCGGATCCCAATTCGATAGTCGCGCTGCCTGTCAGGAGAAGCGGCAGTGCTTGGAGCGGCGTTCCCCCACCGTGGGATCCGGGGCAATTGCGGGGCGCTGCGGCACGTTGCCAAAAGCGCCGGAGGACGCAGGACGATGCGCGCGCGCCGTTCATCGTCTGCCCGTGTCGACAGGAAGCGCCGCCGCATTGACCGACAGATCTCCGGAGGCAGGGTGCCCCAGGTGTTCGATCATGATCCGCCGCACTTCCTCGATGGTCGCGGGGTGCCCCTGACAAGAGTGTCCGGAACGAACCACCAGTTCGGATTCAACCTTGTCGAGGTGGGCGCTGCGGTATTCCACGACCCCGTCGTTGCCCGTTGGTATCGCTTCACCGGGCAGCACGGCGATGATGGAATGGGCCTTGATGTCAGGGCCCAGCGGGAGTCTGAGCAGCGTCTCCAGTACGGGATTGTGCTCCGCCATGCCGTCGACGCTGGTGGGCACCTTGTCGCGAATCTCGTCAGGAACCTTCAATTGCCCGGTCAGGCGTGCGATACCGTCCGCTCCTCCCTGAATGAGGGTCGTGGGAAGCGTGACGAAGTTTCGGGCCAGCCTGCGGACCCAGCTCTTGGTCAGGAAGCTGCCGCGATGCGGTGTCGCAATGAAGACGATGCGCTTGACGAAAGGCAGCGGCTCGAAAAACATCGAGCGCTCGATCTTCTGCTTGATTTCGGGGCTGGCGTCCAGCGCCGCGACCGGCTTATCACTGACCGAACGCCATAACTCGTCGCCGGTCTTCACCGCGGTCATGTGCGTCAGCAGCCCCCCTTGACTGTGTCCGATGACGATCATCTGGCGCATCGCTGGATCCTGTCCCGCCGGGTCGAGGCGCGTGACCATGCCGGTCAAGGCATCGCGCAGATCGGCACCCGAGGCCGCCAGCATCAGGTTGCTGGTGTACTGATAGAACCAGAACTGGTAGCGCTTGCGGATCGTCGGGTCGCTGCGCAGCATGTTGACCATCTCGGCCCACCATACCGGGCTGCTCCCCGTGCCGTGCACGAGGACCACGGGAATCCGCCCGGGTTGATAGGGTTGGACGAACAGCACATGGTGCTTGATGTCCTCCCCGAACAGGAAGCGCTTCAGGCCCAGATTCCAGATTTCCGGATCATTCAGCCGATAGGCGAGCGGGGCCGTGGTATCTGATTGCAGGGGGACTTCCTTGCCCTTGAAGTTCACCGCATGGTCGTCGTAAGCGGAGTAAAGCTCCAGTCGCGCTTTGGCTCGACCGGCCTCCAGATCGCGCAGGCCGCCCTCCAGCAGCAAGAATGCCGTCAGCGGCAGGGCGCCGCCGTTGGGGGCTTCCTCGGTGTTCTTCATGACGCCGATGAGCGGCGCGCCCATACCGGGGGTGCGGTTGCGAATCGAGAAACCGTGCACATCGAACGCGTCGGCCGGAAGAAAGGACTCGAAGTCCGATGTCTTCCACCCAAGCCGGCTGTTGTCGATCAGTACCGGCAAAGACTTGCCCGCGACGGTTCGCGCTCTCCCAATGAATTCCGCCCTGCCATCATCACCGCTCGCAAAGGCTCGGGCCAGCGCGCGGTTATAGAGTTCGCAGGTTTCCCGAAAGCGGTGGTCGTAAGGTGTCGGTGCTGGTTCGGCGCCATCGCCCAACAGATAAAGGAACGCATAGATTGCCGATTGCAGGAACAGGTCACGCTGCGCCGGTTGCTCGGTCCGGCTCGAAGACACCTGCTCGCCCTGGGCATAGCTGAGTTCAGCCAGCGCGTACAAGACATCCCGCCGGTCATCCTTCAGTGCAATCCGGTGCAGTTGCATGATGGCCTGCCAAGGATCCGACTCGTACACATCGCCCAGGTTGTAGCGGTGCAGCACAGCCTTGGCGTCATTGCTGAGTTCGGCGTTGGTTAGCGGATTACGCGATGCGATCTGATACGATTCCTCCGGCGTCACGCGCGTGACGCCGATGGGTGTCGAGCATCCCGAGCACCCGAGCGCGACTGCGATGAGCAGGTTCCTGGAAAGCGTCCGTCGCGAAATCGGGGACGGGAGGTACTGTCTGTGGTGCATCGGTTGCTCAAGATTGATGACGGCGTGTCGCCATGATGCCACGCGAGCGTTTGGCCGACAGGGGGAGATTCGGTGTCGTGCGCGGTACGATCCCGGGCCGCGTGCCTCTACCATCACCACCACAGGGCCCGTCGCCCCTTTCCCAATTTACCGCACGCTGAATCGCGTCATGAGACATTTTTTTGGACCTCCAGGCCGGGACCGTTCGGTCGCGACCGCGTTCGGCCTGTTTGTGGTCTTTTGCATTGCTGCCGTCATCCTGATCCGTACCGGGCTGCTGGAATCACCGGAGCTTGAACTGGGCGACCGGGTCACCCCGGTGGCGGGTGAGGTGCGGACCACCGAGGGTATTCCGATACAGATCGGGGCGTATCTCGAAAACGTCTACCTGTTTTCGTCCGACGATGGAACGTTCGATGCGGATGGCACGGTATGGCTGATTTTTCCGGAGCAGGTCGCTCGTCTGTTGACAGAACGGGAACTGGTACTAGCCGATCTGCTGCATTTCGTCAACCGTATCGACGATTATGATTTCTCCCTGGAGTCGCGGCAGAAGGAGCCTCTGCGGCTCAGCGATGGCCGCTTATACCAGGCGTTCCGTTTCTCGGGGCATTTCTACGTGAATGACCTGGATTTTCACCGGTTTCCATTCCAAACGGTCCGGCTACCGCTGGTGTTCGAATTGTACGAATTGGGCACCGAACCGGATCGACTGGTTCTCAACCTGCTGCCGGACCGGACGGCGTCGGGGGTGGCCTCCTATGTCAGCGTTGTCGGTTACCGCACGGTCGGTTTCCACGTCGCCTCGGGGGTTCGCGAATACGCGACTGATTTCGGTTTGGGTAATGTCGACAGCCACTCTCATCGAACGGGTCAGGTGTCATTCGTCGTGTCTTACCAAAGGTCCGTGAACTCGGCCTTGCTGACCCTGTTCCTGCCCCTGATCGTCCTTATGGCGCTGGTGCTGTTTTCGCCGATGCTGTCGGCCTCGCTCTGGGACGTACGCCTCGGGATCCCTCCGATGGCCTTGCTGACCCTGATATTCCTGCAGCAGGGTTACCGGGACAAATTGCCTGAGCTCCCCTACATCACGTTCATGGACGTCATCTACAACCTTTGTTATTTCGTGAACCTGATCCTGTTCGCGCTATTTCTTTGGGGTTCCAATCGGCTGCATCTGGCGTCCGAGGAGGAGAGGCCGGACGTTGTCCGCTCTCTCGATGTCATCGACCGCCGGTTTCAATTCGGACTCTCCCTGGCCATCATCTTGCTGGCACTGGTCAACTGGTTCGTGATCGCAAGCCATTTTGGTTAACGTGAAAGAGTCGCGCAGCGACACGGGGAATTCGCGTCATCGGAGGTGATGGGGATATGTTGAAGCCCAATCTGCAATGCGCTGGTCTCTCGCTGCTGGCCTGCCTGGTCGCCGACCGGGTGGCGGTCGCCGGGGGGGCAACCGAGCGTTTGTCACCGCGGGGCGACGGCAGGATGACCGTCGGCGATTACGCCAACGCCCGGGCGGTGCCTCTTCCCGGAGTCGATGCGCTCACGGGAATGGGCGCGCCTTCGGCGAGACGCGCTGCCGGAAATCTCAACCCCGCTTCCTCCGCGGGCAGCCCAGGGGATGGCAAAACGGTGCCCGAGGTGATTGTCCCGCGCCATCGGCTGCAGGCGTCCCAGCGGCATGATGGGGAAGGTGGCATCGAACCTCAGGCCTTCGGCCAAGCCGGTCAGCCCTTTACGACTTCCCGCGTGGACCTGAGGGGTAACCCGGTTTCCCGATTCCACCCTTTCAGCGAGAGCGGAAGGCTTTTCGTGAAGGTCGCAGGTCAGACGCTGTATTGCTCCGCAGCGCTGATCAAACGGGGGCTGGTCGTTACCGCAGCGCATTGCGTTGCGAGGTTTGGGCGAGGACAGGCATTCGACACCATTCGTTTCGTCCCCGCCTATCTTCGGGGCGTTGCGCCGTTCGGGACCTGGCGGGCGAAGCAGGTCCTTGTCCCCAAGGCCTACCTTGATGGCTCCGACGCGTGTGTCGCGCACAGCCCCGGTGTCATCTGTGAGAGCGACATGGCAGTGATCACGCTGACCGCCAAGCCTGGCAGCTTATGCACGGATGACTATGCCGGCGATCATGCCGGTTGGTATCGCATCGGCTGGGATGGCTACGGCTTCACCGACGAGAATCAGGCCTTGATCTCGCAGTTCGGGTATCCCCTGTCGCACGACGACGGGCAGATGATGCAGCGCACCGACTCACAGGGCTACATCAGCTTCCTGTTGGCCAACAACACGGTCATCGGCAGTCGCCAGACCAACGGGGCGAGCGGTGGGCCCTTGCTGGTGAACTTCGGCCGCGTCGCGGTATTGAGCGGCACGACGCGTGGTGCGGACGCCGCCCCGAACACCGTGGTCGGGGTCACCAGTTGGGGCTACACCGACCGGGCGATCAAGCAGATGGGCGCGAGTCCGTTCCTGTCGACGAATATCAAACTTTTGGTTGATGCGGCTTGCGCTGAGACGCCCGGTGCCTGCGGGAGTTGCTGAGGTGGTGCGACCGGCGGAGTGCGCGTGGTAACCGACCAACCACGCTCTATCAGGTTGAGTTCCCGCCGGCAGTCAGGGCGCTGCGGTTAAAGACGAGATCCCAGACGCCATGGCCCAAGCGCTGCCCTCGGCGTTCGAATTTGGTCTCGGGGCGATAGGCGGGGCGTTCGCTGAATCCGCCGGATCGATCGGCATTGACCAGTTCCGGACACGCGCCCAGAACTTCCAGCATCTGGTGGGCATAGTCTTCCCAGTCGGTTGCGGCGTGGAAGAGTCCGCCCGCGCGGAGCTTGCCGACGGCGAGGCGGACGAATTCCGCGTTGAGCAGCCGCCGCTTCTGGTGCCGCTTTTTGTGCCAGGGATCCGGAAAAAAGACGAACAGCCCCGACAGCGATGCATCCGGAACGCAGCGCTCCAGCACCTCGACCGCATCGTGGGTATAGACCCGCACGTTACCCAGGCCGCGGCGTTCCAGTTCCAGCAACAGGTGGCCTATGCCGGGCGGGTGGACCTCGATGCCGATGAAGTCGTGTTCCGGCTGGATTTCGGCCAGGTGCGCCAGGGTTTCTCCATTACCGAAGCCGATCTCGACGAACACCGGCGCGTCACGCCCGAAGGTGGCGCGGGGAGTGAGTGCTAGTGATGGGTCCAGACCGAAGCGCGGCAGCAACTCGTCCAGTGCCTTGCGCTGGGCCGGTGTGATCCGCCCCTGGCGCCGGACGAAACTGCGGATGCGTGCCGGCTGCGGTTCGCCTGCAGGATCGGTCGGCGCGGCCAACTCGGGCGTCTCCGTCATCGCGCGACCGCCGGCCGACGCAGGCGCGGCATGCGCCAGTAACTGGCGATCAGCAGCAGCCAGGCCAGGCCGGCGAGCAGCGGCGCCAGATCGACCTGCACGCGCTGCGGTTCGGCATATTTGTCGGAACGCAGCGCGTGCCGCAGATCCTCCGCGCGGTTCAGCCGCAGATAGTCCAGTCCGGTGGTCGCGGCGAGCCGCTTCAGGTGATCCTCGTGCAGGCGCGACAGGTAGAACCCGCTCGGCGGGGTCTCCGGTATCGCCTGCGCTTCGAATTGTTGGGTGGGCGTGCGATCCTCGGGGGCGGTCAGGTCGGCGTTTTCCCAGTAGCCGGTTTGCCGGTTCTCGCGGTCGAGCTTCGGCACCAGCATCGGCTGCGAGCCGCCCACGCCGACCACCACGCCCTTGACCTCGCCGGCCTTGCCCATGAAGGGTGGCGTGATCGCTTCGTCGGGTGTCTGCTGGCCGTCCGACAGGAACACCAGCCGGGTTGCCGGCTTGCGCTGGCCGACCTGGCGCAGCGCGTTATACAGCCCGGTCGCGATGTAGCTGTCGGCCGCCCAGGCCATGCGCCAGTCGATATGCGAGAGCACATCGGTGATGATGGGCAGGTGCTCGCAGACTTCCAGCGGCTCGAACAGCAACTCGGCGTTGCGGGTCGTGAACAGGCCTAGGCCGACTTCCGAACCGCAGGGCAACTCGAACAGTGCCTCGGCAAGCGTCTGCTTGACGAAGCCGAGCCGGTCGGCGGGCTGTCCGGTGACGTGGTAGTCACGGACGTTCATGCTCTGCGTGATGTCGATCACGAAGAAGTACCGAAACACGTTGCGCTCGAACGGGACGCGCGGATGCGCGATCGCCACCGCGGTCAGCACCGCGGCCAGTACTGCCAGCCAAAGCCGCCACCGGAAGGGGCGGTCGCCGCTTGTCACGGACCGCCTCCGGGCAGGCTTGGCATGGTCGCGAACACGCTGCTCTTGGAACCCTGGAAGTCGCTCTTTGCCCGTTCCTTCGGCGGCGGCGTGATGCGGTGTGCGTATTCGAGGTTGTAGCGCGCATCCCAGGCGTCCGGATTCAGGCGCAGCGCGGCGCGGTAGCTCTCCTTCGCGAGCGCGACCAGCGTGTCGACGCGCGCGTATTCGAGCACGCCGACCGCATTCCACAGCGGGGCTGCTTCACGCAGGTACAGGTTGGCGATGTTGTAGTGGACGCGCTCGCGGAATTCGGGTGTGCCCTCGCGCAGGACGGTGTTGTACAGCCGCAGCGCTTCCTGGTCGTTGCCGCGAGCCGCTTGCGCCCGGGCCGCGGCAAAGACCAGTTCCGGGTCCGTGGCGTCGGTGAGCGTGATCCGGCCAGGCTCGGCAAGCGCGCGGTTGTCGCGTTCGAAGCGGGACCATGCCAGTCCCTCGTAGGCGGCGAGGCCCAGGAACGCCAGGGTCGCAAGGCCGAGCACCGGCGTGCCCGGAAGCAGCTTTTTCAGAAACGCCATCGGTCGACCTCCAGGGCGCGCGAAGCGAGCAGTGGCAACAGAAACACCAGTGCGGCGACATAGCCGTAGGTGGCAAGATCCTGCCGCGGGATTTTTTCCAGATAGGGCAGGGGGTCGTTCTCCAGCGCTTCGATGTCGGCGACCGCACGCCGCAGCGCATCGGCATTCTCGGCTTCGTAGGCGCGATAGGGGCTGCCAAGGGTCTGGAAAAACTGGTGCAGAAAATACTCGGGTGTCGTCGACTCCCCGGGATTCTCGGGCGGCGCATCCAGATGGACACCCGTGCGGTTACGGAGATAGATCCAGTACAGCCGAGCATCGGTGTCCGAGAAGGCCTGGTGCAGCCGTTCGCGCGTTTCTTCCTCGATCCGCGCCGCGCCATCCGATACAAGCAGGATGATACGCGCTCCCCCGTTGCGGCGACCTTCAAAAAAATCCAGCGCCATTGCGAGACCCGAGCCGATATTCGTGATGCCGTGGCCGCGCTCGGTCGAACTGCGCACGGCGGCCGACACGGCCCCGCGGTCCTGCGTCAGAGGCAGCACATAGATCGGCGCGGCGCTGAACGCGACCACCGCAAACAGATCGTCCTTCCGGCGCGTGACGAAATCGGTCAGGATCTCGCGGGCGACGGCGCCCTTGGTTTCCCGCGCGGCGCCGCCGAGATAGCGGCCGACAAAACTCTCGTTCATGCTGCTGCTGCGATCGATCAGCAGCACGATTTCGGCGCCGAAGCCCAGGCGCTCCACGGTCTGTTCACGCCGATAGGGTCCTGCGACGGCGACCACAAGTGCGATCAATCCGAGACTCGCGGACAGCTTCACCGCGCGGTCGATCAGGGTCGAGACACGGTCGGTCGGCGCGACCGTAAGGCTGGAATAATGCAGCGGGCGCTGGCCGCTGGCCAGCCACGGAATCAGCGCCGACAGCGCCGCGAGCAGCAGCCACGGCATCGCGAAACCGACGTTCGTCACGCGCTGCGTTCCAGTCGGGCGCAGCGACGGCAAAAGCCTTCGAGCGCCTGGCAATGGGCCGAGTTGTCGGCTTCTTCCGCACCGGGTTCGAAGAAATGGCGCTGCGAGGCATCGAAGAAGGCCTCGAACTCCGCACGCAACGGAGCGAAGACCGGTCGGGCCTCGAAGAACGCATCGAGCATCGCCGGGAACACTGGCTTGCCGTGCGTCTTGGCCAGCGCCTCGTGAATGGCACGCAGACCGGCATCCAGTCGGACGTCGGGGCTGGCTGAGCGCAGCCGCGCGATGCGCCGGCAGGCGTCGGCGAACGGGCGACGCCGGCCCAGGCCGGGAATCAGGCCGAAACGAAAAGCCAGCGCCAGGGCTCCGAGCGCCGCGGCGGACAGGAAAGCGACGAACCGGTAGAACGCCGACTGCGCCGGGAATTGCCGTTCATGCGCATCCCCGCGGAGCATGACCTTGTCGTCGGGTGTGGCCGGCGGGATCATCGGGATCAGGCCGAAGGACCATTCCGGCGTATGGATCTCGGCATTCGTTCCGCCGACGCGGTAGGCGATCGCGAGCGGCGGGATCACCGCCGTTTCCGGATCGCGTACGCCCTTGAAAACCTGGTAGGTCACGTCGATCCGCACCACGTGGGCACTCTCCTGCTTCCAGCGGAGGGTACGGAGGTCCAGCCAGTCGTTGACTGCGCCGGGGCTGGGCAGCAGCGGCGTCACCAATTCGGCGCCGTCCGGCAGCCACAGCCGGAGGTGATGCTCGATCAGACTGCCCAATGTGTAGCCGAAATCGCGCGAGGCCTGCAGCTCAAGGTGCGGGGCGGCCGTCTCGGCCCGCAGGGCCCCGGCGGCGAGGCATAGCATCAGCGCAATCGAACGCATCAGGGCCATGGGTCTGGCTACTCCGTCAAGAAATAGCGCGTCAGCGCATCGGCGTCGAACGGATCATCGAGAAAAAACGGTCGCCGGCCATGGCGTCCGCAGATGCGGTTCAACTCGTCGCGGCGGTTCCGAAAATTCTCCATGAAACGCTCGCGCAGGCTCGGACGCATGAACAGGCGGCGCTGCCGGCCGGTTTCGGGATCGGCGAGATTGATCCAGCCGAAAGCGGGCAGCTTCTGGTATTCAGTGTCCGACCACACGACGATCGGAACGACATCGTGGTGCACGAAGGCGTCGAGCACCCGGTTCGTTTCGTCCGCACCGAGGTGAAAATCGGATACTAGGAACACGAGGCTGCGCTGTCGCCCGAGTTGCGCGGCGGCGGCGCACAGGCCCTCGACCGATGAGTTTCCGTCGGGTTCCAGCGTGGACAAGCTGTTCCGGAAGTCTTCGGGCAGGCCCTTGTACCACCGCAGCGGAAGGCACAGATCCGAGCGCAGCGCAGTGTCGCAGGCCAGGAAGCCGAACGGATCGCCCGTCCGGAAAGCGGAATAGGCCGCCGCCGCACAGAAGTCGGCAATGCGGGCCAGCTTGCCCGAGCGTTCGCCGAAACCCATTGAGGCCGAGACGTCGGCCACGACTTGGACCGGTACCGAACTGCGCTGGCGGAACACGCGAACCATGAACTGACCGAAGGGATCGTGCAGCGTCGCATGCACGTCGATATGGCGCGGCTCGGGGTAGGCCATCAGCGGCGCGTGGCCGTAGAACTCGTCGCTGCCCCCGGTCTGGCTGCTGCGGTGGTGACCGGGATGAACCCGGAACGACCGCCAGCGGATCGGATAATGAAATTCAGCGATCAAGGCGCTGGGACGTTGTTCAGGATGCCGGTCATCAGTTCGCCGATCAATTCCGAGCGCCGCAGTTCATAGACCGGGTGTAAGAATACGCGGTGCGCCGTGGTTTCGCGAAACACGCCACGGATGTCTTCGGGCACCAGATAATCCCGGCCGTCCAGCCAGGCCGCGACGCGGGCCGCGCGCATCATCATGCTGACACCGCGCGCGCTCGCGCCGGCCAGAATCAGCTGATCCATGTCGAGGTTGCCGATTGCGACGTCATAGGCCGCGGGCTTTCGAGTCGCCTCCCACAGGGCGAGCGCGTACTGCTGCAAAGCGTCGCTGGCACGCACCGATTCCTGGATGATCGGCGCCAGACCGGCGATCTCCCGATACGGCAGCACGCCGGGCTCGATGCTCTCGAGCAATTTGTCGACGTCGTGGAAGCGCGGGTTGAACATCAGTTCCAGCCGCTCCGCCTGGTCTTCAGGCGCTTCGATGTGCAATTCCATCAGGAAACGGTCGCGCGCGGCGGACGGAATCTCGAAGGTTTCTTCCTTCTCGACCCGGTTGCGGTCGGCGAAGACCTGCAGATGCGGGAAGAAATGCTCGCGGTTGAATGCGGTCACGCTGCGCTCGGCCATCACGCGCAACAGCAGCGAGTGCACCTGGGGACGCGCCCGGTTGACCTCATTGAAGAAGAACACGGACAGTTCCGGGCCGTGCTTCAGGATGGGGCCGGGGTCGACCTGGGGCTTGCCGTCTTCGTTGATGTACGTGTGGTACACCAGATCGTTGGGCATCAGGTCGATGGTGCCCTCGATCCGTTCGTAGGCGCCGCCGATGCCGCGCGCAACGGCACGCAGCAGGGTCGTCTTGCCGACGCCGACGTCGCCCTCGAGCATCACATGGCCGCGGGCGAAGATCGCCAGCGTGATGTGCCGAATCGGGCCGTCCATGCCGATCAGGCATTGTTTGATGGCGGATTCGAGGGCGAGGGCGCGGGGGCGCCAGTCGGCGAGCAGGGAATCGTGGCCGGAGGAACTCATGAGTGGTTGGCTACACAGTTACTCGACGGAAATGACGGAATGGAGGGCTTGGCGGCCCTGCCGGAACGGGTCGGGTTCGGGATCGGCGGGCCGGTGTACCGACCCGCCCGGAGCTGGTCAGGCCGTGGTCGGGCTGTCGCTGGTCGCAGGCTTGCTGTCCTCGATCAGCGGATCGAAGCGGCGCAACTGCGCCTGACCGAAGGCGATCAGCTCCATGCCGATATCGATGACCAATTGGTACAACTGGGGCAACTGATAGATCCGGTAGCCGAGGTAGCCGACGCCACCGATGCCGAGTGCCGCAGCGATGACCGTCGGGAGACCGATCGCGCTGAAGATCCGGGTCAGCTGGGTCATGACGTCGAGCGGGAGCAACAGCAGAAAGCCGAAATACACCAGCACCATGAACATGAACAACACGAACGTGAAGAACTTAAGCACCTTGGCCAGGACCCACTCTAGTTTCATCGGCATACCTCTGCGAACTTTAATCTGAGGAAAAATCAACGCGACACAGTTCCCGCGGTCCGACGCGACAGCGCCGAAGACGCCGCTCAGGGGCGGGACGAAGGGGGTTCGGTGTTCGATCGGGATGGTGACCCCGGCGGGCTTGCCCACCGGCCCATCGCCGCTAATCGTTGAATACTATCACATCGTCTCTCTCGCGACAGCGCTCCGCGAGCGGTCGGCTGGCCGACGGCGAAAGCGGTGCTTCCCGCGTGTCCCGCGAAGGGCCGTCGGAGCGGGGTCTGGCCGCGCGGCTGTGCTAAGCGGGCAGCAGCAGCCTGCCGGGTGCGAATTTGTACTCCCTTGGCTGAGCCATCGGGCGGTCCAGCGCGACCGCACCACTGATTCCGGCCGGCAATGGCAATTCGGCGAAATGCCATGAACACGCAACGTCCGGTTTCGGTGCCGGCGCGATCAGCCGTGGTATTGGGCCTGCGCACTCGAAGACGCAGCGTTGCAGTCCGTAGGCCAGGCCTCGACCGATGGCTTTGCAGAAGGCCTCCTTCAGTGTCCACAGGCGGAACAGCGCCGCCGTCTGCCGTGCCGGGTCCAGACTGCGAAGCCAGGCCCTTTCGCTCTCGGCGCAGCAGCGCTGCAACAAGGGATCGACATGCCGGATTTGCCGCCACGCCTGAAGGTCGATACCGATCTGCCCGTCCCACGCCAGCGCCAAGACCCCGCGATCCGCCGTATGCGATAGGTTGAAGACCAGGCCGCGGGCGCCGTCCGAATCGGCCAGTTGCGGCTTTCCGTGCGCCCCTGCGGTGATGACCACAGAACGCGGCTCCATGCGCAGGTATCGGCCGAGGACGATCCTGAGCGTCGCGCGGGACGCCATGAAGCGCCGGCGCGAAGCGGGGTCCTTGAACTGCGCGCTGCGGCGCAGTTCCTGCTCGGACAGCAAGGCGCCCAGCGCGCCGGCGGGCGAGACCGTTGCATCGATGTCGAAGTGCCAACAATGCACCGCGCCGCTGACGAGTTCGCTGACGTCGTACGATGCGTCGCCGAAATCGCGAGGCGGCGCGGAAACTTCGGTCTTGGTCCACATCGGTTTGAGGTGTTGGGGGGGCGCTGGGTCCTTTGACAGTGCGCCGCAGTGTAACGCGTTGCCCGGTGTCGGACCCACCCTCCGGCGTGCAATCCGATCAGTTGCTATCGCCGGGTGGCTTTCACTTTCAGCGGTGCTGATGGGCCTGTACCCTAGCGGTGCAGTATCCGAATGAGTGGCGGACCGCGGGTTCCTTCCGTTCGACTTGCTGGCGGTTCCTGAGAGAGGTACCGGCTGGGCTGCGCCCCATCACCGCGAGGGTATCCATGCACGACTCCACGACCACGAAGCCCCAGACGCCGCTGAAGCGGGGCCACGCCCCGCATTTCTGGGGTCTGGTGCCGATCGGCGTCGGCTGGCTGTTGTGGGGGCTGCTCAAGACAGAGTCGCTCCATCTGCCGCTGGACACCGATCCAGCGACGGCGCTGGGCTACGGTGTGGCGATCTTCGGAGTGATGCTGGGCTGTGTATCCTCCGTGGTTCGTCGTGCGGATCGTCTGGCCGAACTGCTTCGCGAACCTGTCGGAACCCTCATTCTGACCTTGTCCGCGACCCTGATCGAGGGCAGCCTGATGCTGGCGGTCATGTTGGAGGGGCGCCAGAATCCCACCCTGTTGCGCGACACGGTTTTCGCGACGCTGATGTTGTCGATGAACGCACTGGTGGGGCTGGCGCTCACGGGCGGTGCCTGGCGGCATCGCGAACAGAGCTTCAATCTGCGAGGTGCCTTGTCCTTCCTGCACCTGATCATCCCGCTGTCGCTGATGTTGCTCATTCTGCCGAACTACACGCGTTCGACACCCGGCCCGACACTGGCGCCGCATCAGGAGGCGTTTCTCGGTGGCCTGTGTCTCGTGGTCTATGCGCTGTTTTTGCTGATCCAGACGGGGCGCCACCGGTCGTATTTCGATCACCTCGACGTAGGCCGTGCCGACCAGAGCAGTCGGCCGCTTTCGGCCGCAACCCTGCGCAGTGATCGCCGGGAGGTCGCCGTCAATGCCCTTGAGCTTGTTGCATCGCTGCTTCCGGTGTTGTTGCTGGCGAAGTTTCTGGGCCGCGTAATCAATTACGGGATCGATGAACTCGGCGCGCCGACGGCGCTCGGAGGGCTGATCATCGCCAGTCTCGGCTTGATGTCCGAGGGAGCCGGTGCGCTGCGCGCCGCGCTCGCGAACCGGATGCAACGCGCCGTGAACATCTGCCTGGGATCCTCCCTCGCCACGATCGGGCTCACCGTGCCGGCGGTGCTGCTCGCTGCCGGATGGCTCGATATGCAGCTGACGCTGGGGCTCGCGGGCAAGGACGCGACCCTTCTGGCCGCCACCCTGTTGAGTGCCATGCTCACCTTCGTTAGCGGCTCGGCCAACCTGCTGCAGGGCATCGTTCATCTGATGCTGTTCTTCGGGTATGTTATGTTCATCCTGTTCCCCTGAGCGTCTCCGGACCAGGGCGTGACGGTCGCGCGGATCAGGCTAGCTGCCGCGGGAGTCCTGGCACTCGGGGGCGCCACTACCGCGGTGCATTGCATGAAACCTGAACGCCGGTGGCTCGCCCTGGTCCCGCTTCTGATCGCCTACGTTGCACCTGGCATGGCAGGCGCGCCGCCGGATGTCGTCGCTCTCGCCGAACGGTTGGATCAGGAGTGGGCCGAGATCTTCTACGATGCCAACGAAGCCGGTAAGGCGCGGCGCCTTGTCGACCTGCTCGCTCGTGCGGAAGCTTTCAAGGCCGCCAACCCCACCTGGGCTGAACCGCGCATCGTGACCGCCGTAACGCTTTGCTCCCTGGCCGGCGTCGATTGGGGCCTCGATTCCCTGAGTCGTATCGATCAGGCCCGGCAACTCCTGACGCAGGCCGTTGACCTGGATCCCAAGGCCATGGAGGGTGCGGCCTACATTGCGCTGGGCAATCTGTACTGGCGAATGCCGGGCTGGCCGATCTCTTTCGGTGACGACGCGCGGGCGCGGCAGTATCTGACGAACGCCGTGAACCTTTTTCCCGCAGCGATCGACGCCAACTTCTTCATGGCCGACTTCTTGATAGACCAAGGGGAATACCCGCAGGCCCATACCTTTTTGGAGAGGGCCGAGCGGGCGCCTATCCGAGCCAGCGCCCGGACTTCCGACACGCGGTTGAAAGAGGAAATGGTCGAGGCGCGACGTGTCATCACCGAAAAGGGCCGTTCCCGGCCGGGGTTTTTCTCCCGTCTGTTGCCGGATTTCGGGTCTTCGTAACGAGAGATAATTACATGCCCTGCCAGCTGCTGGTCGTTGGATGCGCTGATATCTCGGAGGAGAGGTCGTCGGGATCAGGTTCTTCTGGGGCAGCGGTGCTCAAGGGCTTACTGGAACTGGCTATTCCATGGGAATGCCGGAGGTGGAAGTCCATGAGTCGTCGTCGATAGGAGCCGAATCCTGATTCCGGTGGCGCGGGATCAACTTCAACCTCGGTACCGCATCTGCCTTCATAGATGCCGATCTGGGCTCGCGGCGATACCAATGCTGCGCGGACGACGCCGACAGTGGTCCGGCTCGCCTTTGTCACTGATGCTACGATACTCCAATTCTTCTGTTTGACAGTGACGTAGCGCGCATGAATCCTGCAAATGGGGTTGGTCAGCGTCGTAAAAAAGTGTATGGGCTCAATGAGGAAGCAGAGAATGTTGACTTTCTCTGAACTCAATGAAGTTGCGTTTCGGGTTATCGATGATCCTCATCAAGGACATGCGAATTCCTTCTTCACGCGACATTATCAGTAGCTGTATCAGTATGAGACCTGGGCTGATGCAAGCCGATCATTTGATCCCTATTTCAACTGGCTCAGCGTCCGCCATGAATTGCCAGACAGGATTCATCAGATCTATGACTGGAATAAGAATCTCGGTGGTCTCGACGCTGAGTTTCCGCCCGTTTGGATGATTCTGGCGCGGTGTGGCGTCTTGTCTTTCGACGTCTTCATGATCCTGCTTCGACAGAGAAGGGCCGACTTCAATACGCTTTTTTTGCAAACAATCGCGCTGCCGCGATGCATCGATACCGCATGGCGCCGCCTTGTGTTGCGCGATCTTTATTCGTCGGTTTTGTGAGTTCTGCGCCAGTCGTGCCACCTGTCAGGCTCTGTTTTCGGAGCGAAAGGGGGGCACGCGAGCATGTTTGGCGATACCGACGGCTAACAAGGGTGCGCGCTACTGGTATTCCAGGGAAAAATGACTCGATAAGGCAATCGTTGGCGGGATGCCAAGGGATGGCAACCTATCCAGTTTCGCGTTTGCGTGATGAGCCACATCTCCCGCCTGCTCGTGGATAGGATAATCGAGGCCTCTGTCGGATCTGATCGCTCAATGCACGTGCATGGTGCGATTGTTTGCCTTATCGCTTCGTTGCAGCAGGTATCTGTCCTGGTCTCCGCTCATATGTGCGCCATCGCTGGTTAGGTAGAGCAGCGTTTCCTCCCCCTTGATCGCGAGGCGACGCTGCGGGGCATCCTTGTTTGGTGTAAGCGTCAGAACTCCGGCCGCATCATCCCACTGATATTTTCCTTTCTCGAAGGACTCCCGGTTCTGGGGCTTTGCAGGCTGTATGACCAAAAGATATTTATCCTTGGCATTCAAGGAGAGGGTCATTTTGATGCCATTGCAGTCTTGTTCATGACAGGGAAGGTAACCATAAAAAACGCCCCGGAATTGACCTGGCAATTGATTGGGATTCAGGTGCGTTGAATGATCCATCTCACCACCCTGGCTCTGTTCACGTGCCTTGAGAGCCTTTTCCTGCATTTGCATATCGGTTTCGGCAAGAGCGGCGTTGAGTGAGGACAACAGGGCACCGAAGATAAACACTAGGTGTCGTCTGGTCGTGTTCCTGTCGGAATGTGTCATACGGTGCTTCTCCTGTTCCTTAGTTCCTGATGTGTTCCGCCGTGCGGGTCGGACCTGCCTGCCGCCATTTACGGTGGTCGCGCTATGTTAGCGTGCCTGAGCGGTGCTGTCCTTTGTTCTGGTGTTCTGGTGTTCTGGTGTTCTGGTGTTCTGGTGTTCTGGTGTTCTGGTGTTCTGGGGGGAGCCGGCTGACCCGAAGTCGCGTCTGTGATATCGGGCGCGTAGTATCGCCTTGGTATGGCAAAAGTAGTGAGTGGCAGGATTGGGACAGGCAGCTACTCGGTTAGGTTCCCGGTCATACCTCGGCATACTGAATCGAGCGCCCGATCCAGCGGTGATGCAGCAGAGCGGGAACGGTGGGATCCTCAGCGCCGACCCGGTCGGCGGCCTCGGCCACCCGCGGCAGCATCCAGGCGTCTCTTGGCAGAGTGGCGACGCGGAAGCTGCCGCTACCGGTCTGCCGGGTGCCAAGCAGTTCACCCGAGCCGCGTAGCTCCCAGTCCTTCTCGGCAATCGCGAAGCCATCGTTCGACTCCCTAAGTATGTCGAGGCGTTGCCGGGCAGTGGTGCCCAGCGGCGGTTGATACAAAAGCACGCAGAAGGCGTCGCCGGCACCGCGGCCGACGCGGCCACGCAACTGATGCAGTTGGGACAGGCCGAAGCGCTCCGCGTTTTCGATGATCATCAAGCCCGCGTTCGGAACATCGACCCCCACCTCGATCACGGTCGTCGCAACCAGCAGGTCGAACTCGTGGCGCTTGAATGCCTGCATGACACTCTCTTTGTCGGCACTTCTCATCCGTCCATGGACCAGGCCAATGCGGATCCCGCCCAGCGCTGCCGAGAGGTCTTTCGCCGTCTTTTCCGCCGCCTCGCACTGCAGCGTCTCCGACTCCTCGATCAGGGCGCAGACCCAATAGGCCTGCCGTCCCTTGCCGACCCAGTCGGCGATGCGTCCGACGACTTCCTCCCGGCGATCGCCGCGCATCGCGATCGTGCGGACCGGCGTCCGCCCCGGGGGCAAAGCATCGATGATGGACAGATCAAGATCGGCATAGTCGATCATCGCGCGTGTTCGGGGAATCGGTGTCGCGGTCATGATCAGTTGATGGGGGACTAGGGTGCCGGTGTCGCCCTTTGCGCGTAAGGCGAGTCGCTGGTGCACACCGAAGCGGTGCTGCTCGTCGATGATGACAAGCCCCAGCCGATGGAACGCGACATGGCGCTGGAACAGGGCATGGGTGCCGATCACGACACCAGCGCGGCCTTCGGCGACACGGGCCAGCCGTTCTTCGCGCTGGCTGCTTTTGTACCGGCCCAGCATCAGCACGATCTCGACGCCGAGTGGCTTTAGCCAACCACTCAGGTTCGCGAAGTGCTGTTCGGCTAGTAACTCCGTGGGTGCCATAAGCGCCGTCTGCCATTGCGACGCAGCGGCGGTCAGCGCAGCGAGTGCCGCGACGACGGTCTTCCCGGAGCCGACGTCGCCTTGTAGCAGGCGCATCATCGGCGCGGTTTGTTGCAGGTCTTGCCCGATCTCGGCCGATACGCGCTGCTGCGCAGCGGTCAAGGCAAACGGTAGCTGCGACTCGAAGGCCTGGCGGGTCCGGATGTCGAGCGCAAGCACCGGCGCTGACTGCTGGCGACCCTCGACGCGTCGTCTGAGCATACTGAGGCGATGGGCGAGCAGTTCCTCGAAGGCAAGGCGTTCGCGTGCTGCGTCGGTGCGTTCTGCGTCATTTGTCCCCGGCTGGTGGAGCAGGTGCAGCGCTTCCGGCAGCGGGGGGTGAGCGGGTGTCGGGCCAGGCTGGTGGGCGAGCGGGTCGTGCAGACTGGCGCTGCCCGAGTCCAGTCGTTGCAGGGTTTGTTCGACCAAGCCGCGGAAGGTGCGCTGGCGCAACCCTTCGGCGATCGGGTAGACGGGGGTCAGGCGCGTTTCGGTTGGGCTTGCTCCATCTGGAGTGGGGAAGCGGTATTCCGGATGGATCATCTCCGCTCCGAGCAAGCCGATGCGAACCTCGCCGAAACACTGGATTTGCGCGCCCGGAATGAAGCGCGACAGCTGCGTCGCACTGTAATGAAACAGCCGGATATACAGGGTGCCGGTCTCATCCTCCAGGCGGCAGACAACCGATCGACGTCGCCCTCGGCCTGCTTCGATACCGGCGACGCGGGCGTTGACCAGAGCGCGAGCGCCGGGCACCAGGGCGGCGATCGGCGTCAGCTCCGTCCGGTTCTCGTAGCGGAGCGGCAGATGAACGAGCAGATCGAACAGCGTGAGGAGGCCCAGCTTGCCGAGTCGCTCGCGCGTCGCATGGCCGATCCCCTTGAGGGTGTCGATCGGCAGCGATTCCAGGGCCGGCGCCGGCACCGGCGTAGGGCTATTGACCGAGGACCAGTATCGCGTCCATTTCGACTGCGGCGCCGCGCGGTAGCGACGCGACGCCGATCGCGGCGCGGGCCGGGTAGGGTTGGGTGAAATAGTCCGACATGACCGCATTCACCAGCGGAAAATGCGCCAGATCGGTTAGGTAGACGTTCAGCTTGACGATGTCGGACAGGTCTCCGCCAGCGGCAGAGGCGACCGCTTGCAGGTTGTCCAGCACACGTCGTATCTGTGTGTCGATGGGGCCGGGCACCAGCTCCATCGTGGCCGGGTCCAGCGGGATCTGGCCGGACAAATACACGGTGTCGCCGGTCCGGATCGCCTGCGAATACGTGCCGATCGCGGCGGGGGCCTGATCGGTGTGAATCACTTGCCTAGTCATGCCTGCGGGTTTTCTTGGTTTCCGATTTGACGCGTGTTATGCGCGTAACGACCGACAGCTTGCGCAGTTCCCGCATCACGTTGGCCAGGTGGGCCCGGTCGCGGACGCTGAGTGTAATGATGTCGGTCGATATCTGGTTGTCCTGATTCGTGATTTGGACGTTTTCGATGTTGGCGGACATCCGGGAGATGCTTGCCGCGACCTGGGCCAGCGTGCCGGGCTGGTTGAGCAGTTCGAGCCGGATCACGGCCGGGAAGTCGCCGCTGGCCTGCTTATCCCACTCGACGTCCACCCAGTTCATCTGCTTCATCCGCAGTTCGGTGACGTTCTTGCAGTCGCTCTGGTGGATCACCAGGCCCTTGCCCGGATTGAAGAAACCGATGATCGGATCGCCCGGAATCGGGCGGCAGCATTTGCCGAGGTTCACCACCATGTTTTCGGTGCCCTTGATCACGAGCGGGGAGCGTGTCCTCTTTCGCGATCCTTGGGTCGCGTCGGGACCGCCTTCATCCTGAACCAGGTGCTTGATGATCAGGAATGGCAGGCGGTTGCCAAGGCCAAGGTCTTCCAGCAGCGCATCGAGTGACGGGAGGTCCAGACTCGTCAGGAGTTGGTGGATATGGTCGCCGGGCAGATCCTCCAGTGTCGTGCCCTGGGCCGCGAGTTCCTTCTCGAGCAGGCGACGGCCCAGCGCAATGGCTTCCTGCTTCTTGAAATTCCTCAGGTAGCTGCGTATCGCGGCCCGCGCTTTCGCTGTCACGACATAGCTCAGCCACATCGGGTTCGGACGTGCCCACGGGGCGGTCACGATCTCGATGGTCTGGCCGTTCTCGAGGGTGGTTTGCAACGGCACCAGCGCGCGGTCGATGCGGGCTGAAACGCAGGCATTGCCGATATCGGTATGGACGGAATAGGCGAAGTCGACGACGGTCGCGCCGCGCGGTAGCTTGATGATCTTGCCGCGTGGGGTGAACACGTACACTTCCTGCTGGAAGAGGTCGACCTTCAGGTTGTCGAGGAATTCGAGCGAGTCGCCGGCGGTTTGCTGGATTTCGAGCAGGTTGCGCAGCCACTCATAGGCGCGGGCCTGGCTGCGGTCGCCGAGCTCGCTGTCGGACTTGTACAGCCAGTGTGCCGCAATGCCGGATTCTGCGACCTGATTCATGGCGCGCGTCCGGATCTGAATCTCGAGCGGCATCCCATGCGGCCCGATCAGCACGGTGTGCAGCGACTGATAGCCGTTGCCCTTAGGGACGGCGATATAATCCTTGAAGCGGCCGGGCACCGGCTTGTAGAGGTTATGCACCATGCCCAGCGAGCGGTAACATTCGTCGACGTTGCCGACGACGATCCGGAACGCGAAGAAATCGTGCACCTGCTGGAACGTCAGCCGCTTGCTCCGCATTTTCTGATACAGGCTGAACAGGTGCTTCTCCCGGCCGATGACCTGGTAGCCGACGATGCCGGCCTGTTCGAGGCGCTTCTTGACGCTGCTCTCGATGAGCGCCATGACTTCCTTGCGGTTGCCGCGCGCCTTGCGGACGGCTTGCTGCAGCACCCGATAGCGCAGCGGGTGCATCGCCGCGAAGCCCAGGTCTTCCAGTTCGATCCGGACCTCGTTCATGCCCAGCCGGCTGGCGATCGGGGCGTAGATATCCAGGGTTTCGCGGGCGATGCGGCGGCGGCGCGGCGGGCTCATCGCCTCCAGCGTACGCATGTTGTGCAGCCGGTCCGCGAGCTTGACCATGATCACGCGCAGGTCCTTGATCATCGCCAGGACCATTTTGCGCACGTTCTGTGCCTGCGCTTCAGCGCTGGATTTGCAGTCGAGCTGCGTCAGCTTGCTGACGCCGTCGACCAGTTCGGCCACCTCGTCGCCGAAATCCTGGCGCAGCTGCTCCTTGGTGACCGGTGTGTCCTCGATGACGTCGTGCAGGATTGCCGCCATGATGCCTTTGGCATCCATACGGAGCTCGGCGAGTATCAATGCCACCGATAGGGGATGGCAGATGTACGGTTCGCCGCTGAGCCGGAACTGACCCTCGTGCGCCGTGCGCGCGGCCTCGTAGGCGCGGAAGATGTCGGCGATCTGCGGTGCGTCGAGGTACGACGCGGCGATCCCGGTGAGCCGCCTCGCCAGTTTGTCCTGCGGGAGTTCAGGCGCTTCCGTGCGTGACAGCGGGATGATCATGACGGCCCGGGTCTGCTGCGGGCCGGGCAGTGGTTGAGGAAGAGCCCAGGCCTGTATGACACCGCCCAAATGATCCGGATCATCGCGGTCGGCAGGGGTTCCGTGAGGGTGACCATGTCGGCGTGGTTAAGCTTGGGTTGAGTCTAATCCACGCGTCGAGGGCAGCAAAACGTCCGGCTGTTAAATGTCGTCGTCGAAATCGGCGTGGTCGTCGAAATGCACCGGCGGCATCGGGCGCTCGATCACGAAACGATCGGGCTTTGGCGCCTCATGCAGGTAGGCAGGACCAATCTCCCCGGCGGCGATTTCCCGCAAGGCAACCACCGTCGGCTTGTCGTTGGTCCAGGGAACCTTGGCATCGTCGGGGTAGCGTGCGATCTGCCGCGCGCGCTTGGCGGCCAGCAGGACGAGTTGGAAACGGTTTTCGACCTTGTCGAGGCAATCCTCGACTGTCACTCTTGCCATGAAACTACCTCTGGACGGCTCGGCGTTGCGTAAGGGGGAAACTAGTATCGCCCAAAGCTCGCGCTGCTGTACAGCGTTTTGACAACGCTCTGTCGCGTCTTGTTCACAGCGTGGTGGTTACGTCGACTTGGCCGCGCTGCCGCGCTTGGGGTGATCTCGGGTTGCGGGAGGCTCGCGGCCTCCCGCAGCGGATCCTGGCTAGAATGGTCTGGACGAGCCTCAGCCGCCTGCCGCGCGCTTTTCGAGCATCGCGACCGCCGGCAGCACCTTGCCTTCGAGGAACTCGAGGAAGGCGCCGCCTCCGGTGGAGGTGTAGGACACCTTGTCGTTGATGCCGTACTTATCGATTGCCGCCAGCGTGTCGCCGCCGCCGGCGATCGAGAAGCCGGCGCTTTCGGCGATGGCCAGCGACACCGTCTTGGTGCCTTCAGCGAACTGGTCGATTTCGAACACGCCGACCGGACCGTTCCAGACGATGGTAGCGGCCTTTCTGATCAGCTCGGCATAGTAGGCTGCGGTTTCCGGGCCGATATCGAGGATCATGTCGTCCTCGGCCACGTCGGCGACCTTCTTGACCGTTGCTGCAGCGGTCTCGGCGAATTCCTTGGCGCAAACGACATCGGTCGGGATCGGGATCTCGCCGCCCTTGGCCTTCGCGGCCTCGATCAGGCGCTTGGCTTCGGGGATCAGGTCGACTTCGCACAGCGATTTGCCGACCGGATAGCCGGCTGCGGCAAGGAAGGTGTTGGCGATGCCGCCACCGACGATCAGTTGATCCACTTTGGTCGACAGCGAATCGAGCACGGTCAGTTTGGTCGAGACCTTGGAGCCCCCGACGATGGCCAGCAGCGGGTGCGCCGGGTGGCTCAGTGCCTTGCCGAGTGCATCCAGCTCGGCCGACAGCAGCAGGCCGGCACAGGCGACCGGTGCGTGCACCCCGACGCCATGGGTCGAGGCCTCGGCGCGGTGCGCGGTCCCGAAGGCATCCATCACGTAGACGTCGCATAGCGCCGCCATCTTCTGCGCCAGTTCCGGATTGTCCTTCTTCTCGCCCTTGTTGAATCGGACGTTCTCGCACAGCACGACCTCGCCCGGGGCCACGTCCACGCCGCCCAGCCAGTCCTTGACCAGCGTGACCGGCTTGCCGAGCAAGTCGCCCAGGCGTTCGGCGACCGGCTGCATCGAGAACTCTTCGGCATATTCGCCCTCGGTCGGACGGCCGAGATGCGACATCACCATGACCCGCCCGCCGGCCTCCATTGCCGCCTTGATCGTCGGCACGCTGGCGCGGATGCGAATGTCGCTGGTGACCTTGCCGTTCTTGACCGGCACGTTCAGATCCTCGCGGATCAGCACGCGCTTGCCCTTGAGGTCGAGGTCGGTCATGCGGAGGAAAGTCATTGAATTCTCCTGGAAGGTGGGGGAAAGGAAATCAGCTTGCGGCGCGCCACTTGATCGAGCAGCCGATGCTGGGAATCTGGTGTTCGGGGCCCAGGCCGGTGTTCGCGATCTGCTTCATTGCATCCAGCAGCTCGCGCGGCGCGTCGTCTGGCGCGGCGGCCCGGCCGCTCGCATCGAGGCGGCCGCGGTACTGCAGTTCGAGCCGGCTGTTGTAGCCGAAGAAATCCGGCGTACAGACGGCGCCATAGGCCTTTGCAACAGCCTGGGTCTCGTCGAACAGGTACGGAAACGGGAACCCGAACTCGGCGGCAACGGCCTGCATGTTCGCGAAGGAGTCTTCCGGGTAGTCGGCCGGATCGTTGGACATGATGCCCACCGCGCCGATGCCGCAGGCGGCGAGTTCGGCGATGTCGCGGACCAGCCGGTCGCGGATCGCCTTGACGTACGGGCAGTGATTGCAGATGAACATGACCAGCAGGCCATGCGGGCCGCGGCACCGGTCCAGAGTCCAGATGCCGCCGTCGGTACCGGGAAGTTCGAACGGGATGGCCTGAAGGCCGAAGTCGCAAACGGGGGTTTCGATGGCGGCCATTCTGCTCCGGTGCGATCATCTCAAGACTCGGGATGATAGCAAATTAGATTTGCGGCTTGCCACGGCGGCGCCGGGCAACGCATGCTGACGCGGCGCGCCGATGCGTGAATCCAGGTCACCGAGAGGGGTTATGTCATGGGTCCTGAGGAACCTCCCACCGATTTTCTGCGCAGGTTTCCGGACGGTCTTCCGCGGCCATCTGACGATGGCGCCTGCGATCATCTTGAGGGGGCTCGGTTGCCATCAGTGGAGCTGCAATCAACTACCGGCGGGGTAGTCAATCCGTCCCGTAGCGCCAGCTGGGTGGTGCTGTTCTGCTATCCGATGACCGGCCGGCCTGGTCGCCCTATTCCCAAGGGCTGGGCGCAGATTCCAGGGGCGGCCGGCTGCACGCCGCAAGCCTGCTCCTTCCGGGACCGCCATCGGGAACTGCAGTCGTTGGGAGCGACCGTGTTCGGCCTCAGTACTCAGGAATCCTCAGATCAGCTTGAAGCCGCGGAACGGTTGGAACTCCCGTTTCCGTTGCTGAGCGATGCGGACTTGCAGTTTGCGAACGCATTGCATTTGCCGCAGTTCGAGGTCGAGGGTTTGCGTTTGCTCCGGCGCGTAACGCTGATTTGCCAGACCGGGTTGATTCGCAAGTTCTTCTATCCTGTTTTTCCGCCCGACCGGAATGTCGATGAAGTTTTGACGTGGTTGCGCCGGTACGTCCGCTAGCCGTACTGGCGCAGGACGCGAGCGCTCAGCGCCAGGCAGACAGAATTAGTGCGGCACCGGTGACGCCTGTGAGCCACAGCAGCGCAGGGGCCCAGGCCGTCATCAGGGCGGGGGGCGGGACCGCGAACAACAGCGTCGTTGCAATCAGCAGCGTGGCCCCGGCGACGCTGCGCGTCAGCCGCTGCTGGCCGCTGCGGATTTCGGCACGCAGGTCCTGTAACTCGCGCGAGCGGAAACCGATTTCGAGCTTGCCATCGACGGTGTCCCGCAACGCGCGGTGGACCAATCCGGGAAACTCAGGCCATTGTTGCGCCCAGTCCGGCAGTTGCAGGCGGACCTTCTCGAACGCCGCCTTGGGGCCGATTTGTTCGCGGAACCACTTTTCCAGGAACGGCTTTGCCGTTTTCCACAGGTCCAGTTCGGGATAGAGCTGCCGACCCAGGCCCTCGATGTTGAGCAGGGTCTTCTGCAGCAGCACGAGTTGCGGCTGCACCTGCATGTCGAAGCGCTGCGCGACCTGGAACAGCCGCAGCAGCAGCGCACCGTAGGAAATCTCGCTGAGCGGCTTCTCGAAAATCGGCTCGCAGACGGTCCGGACCGCGGATTCGAATTCCTCGACACGGGTCGAGGCCGGTACCCAGCCCGACTCGATATGCATTTCCGCGACGCGTCGGTAGTCCCGGTTGAAGAAGGCCAGCAGGGCTTCCGCGACATAATGCTGATCGGCGCGGGACAGGCTGCCGACGATGCCGAAATCGATTGCGATGTACCGCGCAGGAGGCATCACGAAGATATTGCCGGGATGCATGTCGGCGTGGAAGAAATTGTCCCGGAAGACCTGCGTGAAGAAGATCTCCACACCGCGTTCTGCCAGGAGCCGGAAATCGACTTCGGCGCCGCGGAGTTGCTCGATGTCGCCGACGGGAATGCCCGAAATTCGCTCCATGACCATCACGGCCTGGCGCGTGTAATCCCAATAGATGCGCGGAATGTAGAGGATCTCGGACTCTTCGAAACGGCGTCGGATCTCGGCGGCGTTGGCGGCTTCGCGCACCAGATCGAGTTCATCGAGGATCGTCTTGCGGAACTCGGCAACGACGTCGATAGGCCGGAACCGTCGGGCTTCCGGCCAGAACCGCTCGGCGGTCGTCGCGAGGCGCTCCAGCAGGTCGAGGTCGGAGCGGATGCGGCGGTCGATGCCCGGCCGTAGGACTTTGACGACCACGGACTCGCCGCCGTGCAGCCGCGCCGCGTGTACCTGAGCCACCGAGGCCGAGGCAAGGGCGTTTTCGTCGAATTCGGCAAACAACTCCAGGACCGGCCGTCCGAGTGCCTGCTCGATGATGCGCTGGGCGTCGGCGCCAGGGAAGGGTGGGACCTGATCCTGCAATTTGACCAGTTCGTCGGCAATGTCGTCCGGCAGCAGGTCGCGCCGCGTCGACAGGGCCTGGCCGAACTTGACGAAGATGGGCCCCAGGTCTTCCAGCGCGCGGCGCATCCGCGCCGCCCGCGGGCCGCGGACATCGCGGAGCCAGTATCCCGGCGTCAGGCTGGCGGCGAGCCGTAGTGGTGCGGGGAGCGGTACGGCCAGCAGCAGATCGTCCAGCCCGTGGTACAACAGCACCCACTGAATGTGCAGCAGTCGCCGCAGCGATTTGATCGACGAGAACCCCATGTTCGGCAATTAGTCGTGCGAGGCCGGTGCGGAAGCGTTTGCGTTGCGGAGTCGCATCAGGCGTGCTTCGAGCCGATCGCAGTCTTCGCGCAGACGGTCAACGCCGGATAGAAAGGCTTCGCCTTCTGCTGGCGCCGGCACTTCGCGCACTTCCTCCTGCAGGAATTCGGTGACGTCCTCGCGAACGGTCGTGGCGGTGCGCTCGGCCCAGACCCTGGCCGCGTCGGTGACGCCGGCGACATGTCCCGCGACGATCGGTCCGAGCAGCGACGAGACCCGTTCGCGCCATTCCCGGGAGGCGCCGCTGAACAGCTTGCGCAGGGCATCGGCGACATCGGTATTGCCATCGATCCGGATGTCGCCGGCGGCGAGCGCCTGATGCGGCGACCGACCGAGCCCCAGTCGGGCAAAGGCCGGCAACGAGCCGGTCAGCGTCGCATGGGGCGTGCTGCCGGACTCCATCTGGATCTGCAGTCCTTCGGGCGTCGGCAGCAGGTAGGCCGTGAATCCGGGCGGGTCGACGCGTAGCGCGATGGTCCGGCCAGACAGGGCCTGCAACTGGTGGCGGCTGGCGTCGGACCCGAGGAACCAGCGGCCCAGCGCCTGTTCGAGTACCGCGACGGCCGCCGTCTGGGCAATCAAGGTGACTTCGCCGGTCATGATGCGCGACTAAAGCTTGTAGCCGCGGTGGATCGCTACGACGCCCTGGGTCAGGTTGAAGTACTCGCAGCGTTCGAAGCCGGCGGACTCCATCATTTGCTGCAGTGTGTCCTGGTCAGGGTGCTTGCGGATCGATTCCGCGAGATAGCGGTAGCTCTCGGCATCGTTCGCGACCAGCTTGCCGATGAACGGCAGCACCTTGAACGAATACAAGTCGTAGGTCTTGCGGAAGGTCTCTCCCGGCGGTCTCGAGAACTCCAGTACGATCAGTCGTCCACCGGGCCTCAGCGCGCGGAACATCGACTTCAGCGCGACGTCCTTGTGCGTGACATTGCGCAGGCCGAAGGCGATGCAGACGCAGTCGAACGAATCGTCCGGAAATGGCAACTGTTCGGCGTTGATCTGTGCGTACGAGATCCCTTTGAGCACTCCGCCGTCGATCATCCGATCGCGGCCGCGTTTGAGCATCTCGGCATTGATGTCCGACAGCACGACCCAGCCCGCCCGGCCGACGCGCTGACGAAACAAGTCAGTCATGTCTCCGGTCCCGCCGGCGAGATCCAGTACCCGATCGCCGTAGCGAACATGGCTCAGTTGCACCGCAATGCGTTTCCACAGGCGATGAATGCCGAGCGACATCAGGTCGTTCATGACGTCGTACTTGCCGGCGACCGAGTCGAACACGGCGCGGACCATCGAGGCCTTTTCGTTAACCGGTACTTCCTTGAAGCCGAAGTGGGTTTTGTCGGTGTCGTTCATCGGGCTCGTGTGGGGTCGGTCATGCCCTTGCTGTGCGGGCGCGGAAGGTTCGTGGGTGCGCGTTCAAGCGCGCGGGTGGCCTGCCGCGGCGCAGCGGGCAAGGTAGTCTCCCCATAGGCGGTCGCGGTTTAGGGCCATGTCGTAGAGGAGTTCCCAGGTGTAGATGCCGGTATTGTGGCCATCGCTGAAATACAGCTTCACCGCGTAGTTGCCGACCGGCTCGACACTTTCGATCGTTACCGATTCCTTGCCGAGCTGCAGCATCTCCTGTCCTGGCCCGTGTCCGCGCACTTCCGCCGAAGGCGAATGCACGCGCAGGAATTCGTGGGTCAGTTCACCCCGGATGCCATCCTCGAAAGCGATCTCGAAGACACGCGAGCGCGTATGTACCTTGATGTCGACGGGGATCGGTGTGGCCATGCTCACAGGATGTAGCGGCTCAGGTCTTCGTCCATTGCCAGTTCGCCGAGGTGGGCGTCCACATAGGCACCGTCGATCACGATGGACTCTCCGTTGCGATCGGCGGCTTCAAAGGACACCGCCTCGAGCAGTTTCTCGAGCACCGTGTGCAGCCGGCGGGCGCCGATGTTCTCGGTCCGTTCGTTGACTTCCCAGCTGATCTCGGCGATGCGCGAGAGCCCGTTGCGCGTGAACTGCAAAGCGACGCCCTCGGTTGCTAGCAGCGCGCTGTACTGTTCGGTCAGCGACGCGTCCGGCTCGGTCAGGATGCGCACGAAGTCTCCGACCGATAATGCGTTCAGCTCGACGCGTATCGGGAAGCGCCCCTGCATTTCGGGAATCAGGTCCGACGGTTTCGACAGGTGGAAGGCGCCCGACGCGATGAACAGGATATGGTCGGTGCGCACCATGCCGTGCTTGGTGCTGACCGTGCAGCCCTCGACCAGCGGCAGCAGGTCGCGCTGGACGCCCTCGCGCGACACGTCCGGCCCACTGTATTCCGAGCGTCGGCAGATTTTGTCGATCTCGTCGAGGAATACGATACCGTGCTGTTCTACGGATGCCAGCGCGCGCAGCTTGATGTCCTCCTCGTTGACCATTCGAGCCGCTTCCTCGTCGCGGAGCAGCTTCCGCGCATCCCGAATCCGCAGCTTGCGGTTGCGGGTGCGCCCGCTGTGCATATTCTGGAAGAGGTTCTGGAGCTGGCTGCTCATTTCTTCCATGCCGGGCGGCGCCATGATCTCGACGCCAATCGGCGAGGCCTGCACCTCGAGTTCGATTTCCTTGTCGTCCAGTTCCCCGTCGCGGAGCTTCTGGCGGAATTTCTGGCGCGTCGGTGACTCGGGCGCGTCGGCCTCGGCCGTCCAGTTGCTCGCCTTCGGCAACAGCACGTCGAGAATACGTTCCTCGGCGGCCAGTTCGGCCCGTTCCTGGACGCGGGACAGTTCGCCCTGCCGCGTCATCTTGATTGCGGCGTCGAGCAGATCGCGGATGATCGACTCCACGTCGCGACCCACATAGCCGACTTCGGTGAACTTGGTGGCCTCGACCTTGATGAAGGGGGCATTGGCGAGACGTGCCAGGCGGCGGGCGATTTCGGTCTTGCCGACGCCGGTCGGGCCGATCATCAGGATGTTCTTGGGGGTGATCTCATCGCGCAGCGCTTCTGGCACGTGCATGCGACGCCACCGATTGCGCAGCGCGATCGCCACCGCCCGCTTGGCCTCGTTCTGCCCCACGATATGCTTGTCGAGTTCGTGGACGATCTCCCGAGGCGTCATTTCGCTCATAATTCTGTGGCCTCGTCGGAGGCGGTCTCGAGTTCTTCGATGACCAGATTGCGGTTGGTGTAGATACAGATGTCGCTCGCGATGCTCAGCGATTGTTCAACGATGGTGCGGGCATCGAGTGCCGTGTGTTCGAGCAGGGCCCGCGCCGCGGCCTGAGCGTAGGGGCCGCCTGACCCGATTGCGATCAGACCTTGCTCCGGTTCGATCACGTCGCCATTGCCGGAGATGATCAACGAGGCCTTGCTGTCGGCGATCGCCAGCAGGGCTTCGAGGCGGCGCAGCATCCGGTCAGTCCGCCAATCCTTGACCAGTTCCACGGCCGCCTTGGTCAGGTTGCCGCGATGCTTCTCGAGCTGTCCCTCGAAGCGCTCGAACAGGGTGAAGGCATCGGCCGTCGCGCCGGCAAACCCGGCAATCACGCGGCCATGGTGCAGGCGCCGCACTTTGCGTGCGTTGCCCTTCATGACCGTATTGCCCATCGTGACCTGGCCGTCGCCGCCGATGACGACCGTGTTGCCGCGCCGCACCGAGACGATCGTCGTGCCGTGAAACTGTTCCAAACTGCCCGCTCCTCATCGAAACGCGAATTCTACATGAAGCCGGATGTTCTGTTTCGGCTCCGCCGGTGGAGTTTATCCGGGGCGGGCTGTGAGCGCTTTCGGCTGTGGATCGCGTCGGCATCCCCCGACTGCGCCCCCTGTCACCGGACCGTAACAGAGATCGCGTAAGGTTCGAAAAGTTGCAGCGCCGGCTCTTCGCGCGTGTCAGGCGGCATGAGCGTAGGATAAGTGTGTCGGTGTGACTGGTGTCTCTTCAAAGCGGCGGTGAGGTCGCCGAAAGCCTGCCCACGGGATGTGGGGGTGGGGTTTCGGCCGGTTCGAGCGGCGACTGGATGAAAATCAGGCATGTATTTTGAGGAATCTGTTGGCGAAGCCGGGGAGCAGCGGTTGTCTGGACTGGTGATGCCATTGCGGCGGGCGTTGCCCGGCCGGATTCGGGTGCGGATCGAGGGCCTCTACCGTTCGGAGGCCATGCGTAGCCACCTGGAGCGAGTACCCCGGGGCGTCTCGAATCTGCGCGTGGTCAGTGCCAATCCGCTGACCGGCAGTGCGCTGGTGCTGTTCGATCCGCAGCGCTCGGCCCGAGAAGTTGTCGGGGAACTCGAGCGCTGGGCCGGCGCGCTGCTCAGTTCCGAGCATCCGACCCTGAGCACCTCAGTCCACGCGGCGCCGCCCGAGCGTTCCACGGCTCGCCGCAAGCGCCGCGCGCGCCCGGAGGCGACCTTCACCGCGGCGCCTGAATCGTCGCCGCGCGAGACGTGGCACACCAAGGCGGCCGAGGAAACGCTCGTGCACTTCGCGAGCACCGAACACGGGCTGCCAGCCCGCGTTGCGGCCGAGCGTCTTGACCGTTACGGCCCGAATCAACTCGGCGCGATGCAGCGCCGTTCGCCCGTCGCGATGTTCCTGGAGCAGTTCGCGAATCCGCCGGTGGCACTGTTGGGTATGTCGGCCGTGGTGTCGGTCGCGACCGGCGGGGTTGCGGACGCGGTGGTCATCGTCGGTGTGGTGCTGATCAATGCGGTGATCGGTTACGTCACTGAGGCGCAGGCCGAGAAGACCATCGATGCGTTGAGCAACATCGGCCCCTCCCACGCGACCGTATTGCGCGACGGCGACCACCGCTCGATCTCGATCGGGGAGGTCGTTCCGGGCGATATCCTCGTGCTCTCGCCCGGTACTTACGTGGCTGCGGATGCGCGATTGCTATCCAGCAACCAGCTGTCGGTCGACGAATCCGCGCTGACCGGCGAAAGCCTCCCGGTCGGCAAACATCACGATTTCATCGGCAGCGCCGAGACGCCGATGGGCGATCGCAGGAACATGCTGCATCGGGGCACGGTCGTGACCGGGGGCAGTGGGCTGGCCGTCGCGGTGGCGACGGGCGCCCGGACCGAGATCGGCGTGATCCAGTCGCTGGTCGGTGAGGTGCGGACGCCCGATACCCCGCTGCAAAAGCAGCTCGACGACATGGGCATGCAGCTGGCCATCATCTCCGGGGGCATTTGTGCGCTGGTGTTCGGGATCGGCGTTCTGCGTGGCATCCCGATGCTGGAAATGCTGAAGTCCGCGATCTCGCTCGCGGTCGCGGCCGTGCCGGAAGGGCTGCCTACGGTTGCGACGACGACGCTGGCTCTCGGGATCCGTCAGATGCAACGGCAGAAGGTCTTGATCCGCCATCTGCCGGCAGTCGAAAGTCTCGGCTCGGTGCAGACGCTGTGTTTCGACAAGACCGGCACGCTGACCGAGAACCGCATGCGCGCCGTGGCCGTGATGACGCCGGAGCATGTGGTCGAGCTGTCCTCATCCGGCGAATTCACGCTGGATGGTTCTCTGATACGTCCGTCGGAGCGGGAACCGCTGCTGCGCCTGATGGAAGTGGTTACGCTGTGCAGCGAGGTGACCTTCCACGGCGATGTCGGGCCGCCCGAGCTCGAAGGCTCACCGACCGAGAAGGCGCTTGTCGAGATTGCGCTGCTGGCGGGCGAGGACGTGCGCGCCTTGCGGCAGCGGTATCCGACGGTGAAGACCATCCACCGTGCCGAGGGGCGGCTGTTCATGGTCACCGTGCACCTGGACGAGGACCGGAAGCCCGAGCACCTGATCGCCGTAAAGGGCAGCCCGGCTGAAGTGCTGGCACTGTGCAGCGACTACGCGAATGGCGACGGCAGGGTCGCGCTGGACGATGAACGGCGGTCGGCGATCCTGGAGCAGAACGAACTCATGGCGGGTCAGGCGCTGCGCGTACTCGGCGTGGCCATTGGGCACTCGGTCCGGACGTCGACCGCGGCCGTGACCAAGGGCCTGACCTGGCTCGGACTGGTCGGCATGGAGGACACGATTCGTCCCGGTATGGAGGAACTGATCGACCGGTTCCAGGAGGCCGGGATCGAGACGGTCATGATCACCGGCGATCAGAGCGCGACGGCCTTTTCGGTCGGTCAGCGCCTGGGACTCAACCATCGAAAGCCGCTGGAGATCGTCGATTCGACGAGCCTGGACAAACTGGAGCCGGAGGTCTTGCGCGCCATCGTCCGCGACACCACGGTTTTCGCGCGGGTCAGCCCGGCGCACAAGCTGCGTATCGTGCAGGCGTTGCAGGATGCCGGGCTGGTGGTCGCGATGACCGGCGACGGCGTCAATGACGGGCCGGCGCTCAAGGCGGCCGATGTCGGCGTCGCGCTGGGCGAGAGGGGCACCGAAGTGGCCCGATCGGTCGCGGACGTCGTGCTCGAGGACGACAACCTTCACACGATGATCATCGCGGTGGAGCAGGGTCGCACGATCTATCGCAATATCCGGAAGAGCCTCCATTACCTGCTGTCCAGCAATCTCAGCGAGATCGAGATCATGCTGGTGACGACGGCGATCGGGGCCGGGGAGGCGCTGAACCCGATCCAGTTGTTGTGGATCAACCTGATCACCGACATCATGCCGGCGCTGGGCCTGTCCATGGAGCCGCCGGAAAGCGATGTGCTCAAGGAGCCGCCGCGTGATCCGAAGGAGCCGATCCTGCGGCGCAGCGACTCGCTGCGCTTGCTGCGCGAGTCCCTGGCCATATCGGCCGGAACACTCGGCGTGTACGGCCTGAGCCTCGCCCGCTACGGTATCGGTCCCCGGGCATCGACCAACTGCTTCATGACCCTGACGCTTGCGCAGTTGCTGCATGCCATTAGCTGCCGCTCGGAAAAGACCTCGGTGCTGAATGCCCGCGACGGGAATCGGATACTTGCGACCGGCATCGGCGCCTCGTTTGCATTGCAGATTCTCGCGGCCTTCGTGCCGCCGCTGCGCACGCTGTTGCATCTGACGCCGGTCGCGGCGGCTGACTGGCTGGCGATCGCGGCGGGCGCGACCTTGCCGTTCGTCGCCAACGAGGCCGTCAAGCACTTACCTTCCCCGCCAACGGCCGATCATGAGACTTGAGCCATGACCAAGAGCTTCCTGTTTACGTCCGAGTCCGTCACCGAAGGCCACCCGGATCGGGTCTGTGACATCATCAGCGATGCCGTGGTGGATCGCTTTCTGCAGCAGGATCCGTACACCCGCGTGCTGACGGAATGCGCCTTGTCGAAGAACGTGGTGTTTCTGGCGGCTCGGTTTGCGTCCAAGGCCGTCGTGGACATCCCGGAGGTCGCGCGCAACGCAATCGCGGAAATCGGCTACCACCCTCAGGAATTCAATGCTTCCGACTGTACTGTCGTGACGAGCTTCGTCGCGCAGTCATTGGACAGTCGAGCCGAGCTGGACGAGGCCGGACTGAGCGACCGCGAACTGGATCGGATCGTGGTTCGCAATCAGGTCACTCAATTCGGCTACGCATGTACCCAGACGCCTGAGTTGTTGCCGTTTCCCATCGTGATCGCCAACCGGCTCGCGCACCAGTTGACCGCGGCGCGGCGCGGACGCAAGGTCGCCTATCTGTCGCCCGACTGCACGACACAGGTCGGCGTGGAGTTCGACTGCGGGCGCCCTACACGTATCCACAGCATCACGTTGATCGCCGGGACGCACGGTGTGCCGGACTTGGGGACCGCCGAGCTGCGCAGGGACCTGGCGCAGTGGGTCATTGCCCCGGTCTTCGATCATGAGGAAATCCAACCCGATGAGCGCACCGAGATCTTCGTGAACCCCCGCGGCATGTTTCACAAGAGCGGGCCAGCCGCCCATTCCGGCATGACCGGTCGCAAGACCGCCAGCGACAGTTATGGCGGCTTTGCCCGCCAGTCAGGATCGGCTCTGAGCGGCAAGGATCCGATGCGCATCGATCGTGTCGGCGCCTATGCCGCCCGCTACGCCGCCAAGAACGTGGTCGCGGCGGGCCTGGCCGAGCAATGCGAGGTCCAGCTCAGCTACAGCATTGGTCAGGCGCGCCCCGTCAGTCTGGTGATTTCGACTTTCGGTACGGGATCCGTCAGCGAGGAAGTCATCAAGACGAGGCTCGAGGAGCACTTCGATTTCCGGCTCGGCGCGATCATCCGCGATTTCGATCTGCGGCGCCTGCCAACCCGGAGCAAGGGAGGCTTCTACCGCAAGCTGCCGTCCCACGGCCATTTCGGTTCATCCTTCACCGAGTTGCCGTGGGAGCGCGTGGATCGGGCCGGCGCGTTGCGCTGAGCGCGGACGTCCAGCGGGGTGCTGTCCTTTACCGGGGGACTGAAGACCTTGTGATGGCCGCTGGCTCAGGGCCTTGGGCCCGCACTGGCAGCACCGGCCTGGAAGCCGGCTTCATAAGATCGTTCTCTCGATTTCTGGGCCCGATCCGCGAGCAGCCCGCCCAGTAGGCCCACCCCAGCGCCGATTCCGGCGCCCATGCCCGCGTTTCCGGCGATCGCGCCGATCACGGCGCCGCCTGCCGCACCCATACCGGCGCCACTCAGAGCCCGCTGCTGGGTGGGGCTCATGTCCGCACAGCCGGCGCTCATCACGGCCGCGACCACCGGTATCACCTTGTAAGCCGTCTTCATGTCATGACTCCTGGTTCAGGGGTTCTTGCCGGCCCGGGTCTGCTGCGGGCAGGGCCATTGCGCCATCGCCCACCGGACGACGCCGTCCAGCGGGGTTTCGCTACCATATTGCGGATTCGCCAGATGCCACTGCACGAACAGGGCTGCACCCTGATCGCGGGTTACCCGCTGATCCTGGCAGTACAGGTTGTCCGTCAGCGCCGCTTGACTGACATCGTCATAGTGACGGACGCCGAGGATGAAGCCCTCACAGAAATGGATGGCGGCGACCCGGTTGGGATCGTCGGGCCGCGCGCTGCAGAGACTGACCAGGTCCGACGTGGTCCGCAACAGAAAGTTGTCGGTCGTCACCGGGCTACTCACCCGGATAGGTGCGGGTCCGGCGCGGCAGGCTGATCCCGGAATTGCCGCCAGCAGCAGTAGTCCCGCCGCGAGCGTCGTGTTGGTTTTCATCGTAGGTTCTCCTGATTCATGTTGACGCGTTGAATCTTGCGCGCGGTGGCAGCATGCAGTCATGCGGGATGCTGCAGTATCCGATTCATCGGAGGGCATTGAGCCTCAACTGGCGGGCCTCCCGTCGTGCGTGGACTCCGCCCTTCCCTGCTGCCGGCAACGGGACTGCATGGTGCAATGCATCATCCCGCTCCGGCCCGGCCGGAAAGCGCGAGGGCCAGTCCCAGGATGCACACGCCGCGTGCACCATGCCTTCCAGCGAAAGCGGCTGTCAAGGGTTCTCCGGCGGCTCCCGCCGAAGAATTCCAGGCCAACTGCTTGACCCCTGCTCATCGTTTCGGATTAACTGCGCTCACGGCACCAGTCCAGGGGCCGGGCCTGTTCCGCAGCAACCGCATCCCGTTTCACGGGAGCCTCCGGGCTAAGACCTGGCCGGACGGCATCCAGTGTCGTGATGGCCCGATGCGATCTCGCGGTTGCCTGCTCCCCGACTTTCTTGCAGGGGGTGAGCAAGCTGGTGTCGCGATGCAGCCGGTGAAGTTCCGACGGGAGCTTTCTGGAAACGACAACAAGAGACAAACGACGAGGAGGATGAGCTATGAATCTGGTGAAAAATGTCGGCAAAGTGGACAAGACCGTGCGTATCGCGGTGGGAGCGTTGCTGATCGTTCTGGCTGCGACAGGAACCATCGGTGTCTGGGGTTGGATAGGCCTTCTTCCCTTGGCCACCGGCTTCATGGGTACCTGCCCCGCGTATACGGTGATGGGCATCAGCACGACCGATACCAAGGCCTGAGTCGGTCGCGTCAGTTTGCGGTCGGTCAGTCTGGTGTAGGAGCCTCGTAAAGGCGGGCAGGGGCGTGATGAACGGGATGAAACGGGAGTACGCCCCTGCCACCTCGCGCCCGAACAGCGCACTTGCCAGCGCGGACTGTCCGTGTTGCTGATGGCTGCAATGGGTTGGTCTTGCGAATGGTAGCCATCACGCGACGGGCGCTCCGGCGCGGATATCGTGGGGCCGTAGGTGCAGACGGGGGCATGGACCCGTCTCGATGGCCACGCCGGATCTGGGCGAAAGCCCCGACATGACTGCCCCGGAACTGTCGTTCCGACTCGTCCCAAAGGGGCGTTGAGCGGGCGTACTCCATAACCCAAGACTGCCGAAAACCCGGCTGCTTCGGTGTGTCGTCTGGACGCCTTGCTTCCTGTCGCCGCACGGCTCGGCAGCTCGCTGGCCGGCGGTTTGGCTACACCCCCGATGGTTTTCCACGGCCTGATCCGAGCCTACCGTGGCCGCGGCGCTCGCTATCGGGCACTCGAAGTGCGTTCGACACGCTACTGCCTGGCGCGCTGCCCTGATCATCCGACTTTCACCATCTCTCAACGCGTATCCAATATCGCTCCGCCGCCACGCTGACGCAATACGTAAGACTACGTAGCCGGGGCCGGACATGCCCCAGCGGCAGTCGTCTGGATTGCCCGCTCGAGCCCCACTGGCGACCGCATTCAGCGGCGCCGATACGCCAGGTACATGCCCCACGCAAGTGCCCCGGCCAGCGTAGTCCAGAGCAGCGAAGGAACTAGGTAAAAGTGCGCTTGGTAAAAGGTCGCTTCGGGATTGCGCCGATAGGGTATCGAGTACACGCCGGCCCAGCGCTCGTGCACCGGTGACAGGGCCAGCACGTCCCCAGAGGCCAAGGCGGCGGTCGAGATTCCCGTATTTGTCGAGCGCAGGACCGGCCGGCGAAACTCGACGCTACGCGCCAGCGTCATGTAAAGGTGCTGATAGGGTTCCTGCCAGCTTCCGTACCATGAATCGTTGGTCGCGTTGACGATGAATTGTGCGCCCAGATCGGCCAGCGCGCGCGTGAAAGCCGGAAACAGGCTTTCGTAGCAAATCTGCGGACCGATGCGATAGCCGTCCAGCTTCAATAGCGTCGTCGGGCCGGGACCCCGAGCGAACTCGCCGATCGGTGGCAGCCAGTCGCGCAGGCCGGGAAACAGGCTCTCGCCCGGTATGTACTCGCCGAAGGCAAGCAGCACCGATTTGGCGTAGTGCGGCGGTACCAGTCGACCGTTGCGATCCAGCGTGAACAGGGCATTGGTGAGACGCCGCGAGGTCCGGTCGACACCGTAAGCCCCCGTGATCAGCGGCAGTTCGAGCCGACGCAACTCCTCGGCGAGTTCCAACTGGTATTCGCTCGGTTTGATGTCCGCGCCCAGAAAGGCCGGGAAGGCGGTTTCCGGCCAGATCGCGAAATCGATCGGCCTCGCCTGGGCCTTGACGGCCTGGTCGGTCAACTCGAGATAGCGTCGAAGGATCGAGCCCTGGTATGCATTGCCCAGTTCGGCGGCCATCTTCTCGGCGTTGCCGATATTGCCTTGTACCAAGAGGACGGACACGCTGGCATCGGGCGGCGGGAGCCGGCGAGCAAGGGTGAGCCCGCCGAGGTTGAGCATTACAAAGGCGGCGCCGACTGTGCCCATGAGGATGGGCCCGCGCCCGTTCTGCCGGTTCCGCCAGGCATAAAGCAGCGGCCAGTTGCACAGTAGAGTCGCCGCGCTGAGGCCGCTGAAGCCGACGAACTCTGCCCAATGAAATAGTGGGACCCCTGCCGCGTACCAGGAATAACCGAAATTCCAGTCGAACAGGGTCGGCGAGTAGGCTTCAGAAAGGGTCGTAATCAAGGCCAGCATGCCGATCGACAGCGGTTCGGGCCAGCCGAATGCCTGCCGACCAAGGAACCAGGCCGCTCCTGCCAACGGCACGAACAGGTGGGCCAGCAGCGCAAACGCGATCATGCCGATTCCGGCCACCAGCCAGTTCAGGTGAGCGAACTCATGCAGCAGATAGGTGACCCAGTTGAAACCGATCAGTGTGAAAACGGAAGCGGTCAACACGCCGCCCAGCACCACGCGCCGGAGGGACACTTGCCGTTGCCAGAACAGCCACAGAGGTACGAAACAGAACAATGAGGCCCATGGGGGGAACGGAATGTAGCTGGTGCCGATCATCACGCCGGACAGCAACGGGAGCAGCCAGTCCTTGCGGCAGGGCACGGGGGGTATTCTCATCGACAACTCGATTGTACGGACGAAGCGAAAGGGGGCGGACGCGGACGCGCGGTTCGGTGCTCGGGATAATCGTCCGGGCCGCGTCTTGAGGTAGGTGGGTTATCCGTAGCGCGGGCCGCGGGGTATCGCCGGCGCATATGCTACGCGGAGGTGTGTGTCAGGTCTATTTCGGCCGCGGCGTGGACGAAGTCGCGGCGAGTGAGAGTCGGGCCGTTGCCGTGCCCGGGGGGCGTAAAGGGCCGGTCGCGGCTGGACCGACCCTTAAGGCAGGAAGGGCGATTCGCTTCAGGCTGCCGGCAGTTTCCGCGCGGAAGCCGGGGCTTGGGCTTCCGTCCGCTTCGGCGGCGGGGCGGTGATGGTTCGGAAGCCGATGATCCCCATGATGCCGAAGAAGATGGTCACCGCGGTCCAGGTCAGCTTGCCCAGCCATGAGCCGGCCTGGACTGGCGCCGGCAGCGCAACGCTGAACGGTATGCGCACGCGGTCATCCTCGGAGAACGGATCCTCGCCGACACTGACGATCAGCGCGTAATGCCCGGGTTGCGCGATGTCGACGTGCGTTTCGGCCGTGCCGCTTTTGTAAACCTGTCGGGGTGTCTCGGCCAGCGTCCGGACTTCCTTGGGCGCAGCGCCGTCCTGGGAATAGCTCTCCTCGATCACTCGCAGGGCGACCGGCAGTTTGCGCACATCGCGGTCCAATAGATCCACGGTCAGGAATGTTTCTCCGACGGTGGGAATCTCCTGGCAGTACTTGACGAATTCCGTGGCCTCGTTGCGTTGGCGGCCCTTCTGCAAGGCCGTGAAGTGCATTGCATAAAAGTCGTTGGCGATGAGGCAGGTCATCGAGGCGCCCTGGTACATCTGCCGTCCATTGTCGATGCTGCGCGTCGGTCCGTTCGCGGCTTCTGCCGCGCAGGCGATGCCGAAGGCCAGGATTGCTCCACCGACGCAGCGGCGGAACACGCTGGAGGCCGGATGTGAGGCTTCAGGGTTTCTTTGGTGGCGCATGGTCGGATTCTCCTTTTGGATCTTGCATCTGAAAGAAGTACTTGCCGCTGACCACGTGGCCGTCGGCGGACAGTACCCGGTAGCGGACCATGTAGCGGCCCGGATTCAGCTTGTCGATCGACGCCCGCAAATGGGAGCGATCGGTGAAATCGAGTTTGGCGTCGTGCCGATCCACGCGATGGCCGGAGGCATCGACGACCGCCAGCGCGAGATACTCCTGCCCGACACCCTCGTTGAAGATCAACAGGACTTCCTCGGGGCTGTCCGAAATCGTCGCTTCCTTGTCCGGAGCGGCTTTCACAAGGATTGCATGCGCCAGGTGTATCGGGGGGCGGGAGGTTCCGGCGCTCAGATTGAATGGATCGGCAACCGACGTGCCGCCGCCCACCATGCTCCCCGTCAAGTCAGAATGCGTGGTCTGCGATGTGGCCACCGTCACGGGGGCGCGCATCGCAGCCGACCCCGTTGCGGGCAGGGTGCCGACACAGAGCGATAAAGCCAGTAGGCAAGCGGGGGTCTTCATCGGTCGAGCGCTGGGTTCAGTTCAGATGCGCGGTGGCAAGAATGTCACGTCCGGCGGAGTCCTTCTCGGTCCAGAAGGCCTGGAAGCCGTCGGTGGTCGCCAGGACTCGGGGTTGTCCGGATGTCTCTGCCGTCTGTGTCAGCAGCCTGGGTTGGGACCAGGTCCTGCCGGCGTCGCCGGAGCGGATGAAGGACACCGCGGCGGCCTGTGCCGCGACATCGGCGAAAACGGCTGCCAGTTCCCCACTCGCTGCGGCGAGGTCGGCGCGGCGACTGCGGCTGGTTCCGATCGCTCGCGGTGACGACCAGCTGTGTCCGAGGTCTGCCGAGCTCAGGTAGTAGAGACCGGCCGCGTCGGTCCTGCCGGTCCAGACGATACTGTGCAGCGTCGCCCGATCGCCTTGCGAAGCGATCGCCAGCGCGCCGCCGCAATGCGGGCAACCCGAGAAATGCCAGCCAAAATCGCCAACAGCGGACATGGGCTGCCAGCTGGTACCGCCGTCCTCACTGCGGCTCAGCCGCATATCGTGAGGTTCCTGGTCCCGATAGAGGACGACGATGCCGTCTCCGGGTAAGGCCGCGACGCGGTTCCAGCAGCACGTGCAGGCCGTTGCGTCGAGTGTCGTTTCCGCGTGCCAGGTTTCGCCCTGGTCCAAAGACCGTGCGTATCGCAGTCCCTGGGAGTTTCCGTTCTCGTCCCGATCGTCCAGCCATACCAGATGAAACAGCCCGTCATCGTCGGCGGTCAGGTCCATGTAGGACTGGTTGTTGGTGAGGTCGCCGGTCGCCGGGTTGGCTCCCCGGCTCCAGCTTGTGCCGCCGTCGCGAGAGAACGCCACGATCATGGGTCCGGTGCCGGGCACGGCCCCGGCGCCCTGCCATACCGCGACGAGATTGGGGCCATCCGCGGCGATTTGCACCTCGTTGCCGTGCCCGGCGATCGGTGCCGGGTCTCCGCGCTGGCCCAGCGGGACCGGCGTGCTCCAGGTGGCGCCGTGATCGTTGGACGACGTGTAGACGACGGCGGCGGTAGTGTGTTGCGGCATGGTTGCCGACAGTAACGCGTGCAACCGGTCGCCATCAGCGGTCACGTCCATGCTGGCGATGTCGTCGATGCCGCCAATGCTGGGTCGTCGCACTTCGCCTAGGTGCTCGTTGTCACCCATCTGGCAAGCCACCGCGGCGACGAGAGCGCCGCTCAATACGATGCCCCGGTGGGCCGCGTTGGTGATCATGCGCTGTGGCCGGATGTGAAATGTGCGGCCCATGCCGATGTTGCCGTGTGCATGCTGTCGCCCAACCTCTGTCAGTAAAGAACCGCGTGCGGGAAAAGAGTGAAATAGGCCAACAGGCCATAGCAGGCGACGGCAAGCCCGCCATGTGCCAGGAGGATCGCGCGGGAAACCTTTTTGCCGCGCTTGCCGGCGATACCCATCACGATTCCGAGGAGAATGATGACGACCGCGAGTCCGATATTCGCGTAGAGGCGGGTATCGCCCGCAAGGGCAGCGGCAATCACCAGTCCGGAGCCAACCAGGGCCGCGCCGGCGTGCAGGGGCGGATACAGCGGATCGATAGCGTCGCCGCGCCAGGCATCACGGACCATGACGAGCCCCATCAGCGCGACGAGAGTGAAAGTAGCCAAGGCACCCATCAACATAGGCTGTTCCTCCGGTTATTCGATACGGGAGACAAGGGATGTCAACGCACTCGCAATGGAAGAAACATGCCAGCAGACAGCGCGGCGACGCGCGCTCGGCATCCGGTTCTCCGGCGCCGCCCGGGTTGCGGGCTGCAGGGCGGACGCCCAGCGGGTGGCGGCGCACCGCAGGGGAGACGCTGGGTGTCCGTCGTTCTGGGTTATACGCCGCACCGACGCTGGCAAATGACCAAGAAATGGTGAGACGAAGGACCCGCTGTGGTGGATGGAGGCGAGGCTGGGGCGCCGCTGCACTCCGTGGTCATGCCGGTGGAGGTGGTTCTGCCTCCGCCTATGGTCTACCGCGGGGTCGAGCGTCGCGGGGGGTGTTCGTACATGACGGGGTGACCGGAGTTGCTGCGGTGGTTGGGACAACGGCGGCGACGGCGGCGGGATAGCCCTCCCGTCCTTCGCGTCAAGGTGGGGAGCCCGGCATGCGCGATGGCAATGGCTTGACAGCCGCGGTCCGGCGCGGCATCGTGGCGCCTCTCGACGCCGGCGCGGGCTTCCTCGCGCTGCTGCGCTCCGCAAGAGGCGACTTTCCTTTCAGTGCGCATCGTCATGAATACATCGACCCCGCCAGATCCCCACATCGAGACCAATGCCTTTCTGCGCCTGATCTTCATGGTGCTGTGCTTCGCGCTGTTCGGGGTGGTGCGGTTGCTGTTGTGGGCCGTCGTCGCATTCCAGTTTCTGGCGCATCTGTTTACCGGTCGCGTGACCGAGCGCGGGCAACGCTGGGGGCATGCGCTGTCGACCTGGATTTACCAGATGATGCTGTTCATGGCCTACAACACGGAACGGATGCCTTTTCCGTTTACTTCCTTCGGGCCCCACGACGATTGAGCCGCCGCCTCAGGCCATTCTCTCGGCACGTCTGAAAGTAGCGAAACAACCAGACTTGGTCCGGAAGGTAGCCGCGCCAACGGTACCACCACCAGGCCGCCAGTTCGTACAGCACCAGGCCGGTCCGCTGCAAAGCAGTCGCATTCGGTTTCCAGTCACAGCGGCCGAAGGCTGCCCGCGGCGGCAGGTAGAACCCCATGGCGGCCGGAACCACGGAAAACCCGGCTTGGCCGAAGGCCGCTGCGGCACGCCGCATGTGCCAGTCGTGGGTCACCAGCACGATCCGCACAATGCCGGCAGCATGCAGTAGGGCCCGGCACAGCCGCGCATTGCCTGCCGTGTCGAGACTCGCCGTCTCCCGCCATATCACATTCACTCCAAATTCCTCGGTTAGCGCCGAGGCCATGAGGTCGGCTTCCGAAGCCGGTGCGGCCGCCACACGGCCCCCGCTGACGGCAATCGGGAGTCCGCTGCGCCGGTGCAGCATCGCCGCATAACGAATCCGTTCCAGGGACAGGGGGGACAGAGCGCATCCGCCGAACTCCGGCGCGTAAGGCCGCAGCCCGCCGCCGATCACGACGATCGCCTGGGCTGGCGGCGCGTCTTCGGGCAGCGGGGGTGGCGAGGGGATGAGTTTACCGAGCCGCGACGCGATGGCCGGCGTGCTCGCGAGATAGAACGCGGCGACCCCGCTGATCGCGCAGTCGATCAGCAAAGGATAGGGCTTGAGTGCCGGGGAGTTGCCGCCGGCACACGCGGCTCAGTGTGTGGGTGCCGGCGCCGCATCGGTTCCGGGTTCAAGCAACGGTGCCGCCTGCAGGTCGGCGTGGTACGACGAGCGGACCATCGGGGCGCTTGCGACACTCGTGAAGCCGAGTTCGGTTGCGATCGCGCCTAGCCGGTCGAATTCTTCGGGCGGGACGTAGCGCAGTACGGGCAGGTGGGCCGGGCTCGGCTGCAGATACTGTCCCAGTGTCAGCATCTCGCAGCCATGGGCGCGCAAATCCTCAAGCACCTCGACGATCTCGTCGAAGGTTTCGCCGACGCCCAGCATCAGCCCGGACTTGGTCGGCACCGCCGGTAGCAGCGCCTTGACGTCGCGCAGCAGTTCCAGCGAGACGCGGTAGTCGGCGCCCGGTCGCACGGCGCGGTACAGACGCGGCACGGTTTCCAGATTGTGATTGAACACATCCGGCGGTTGCTGGCCGAGCCATGCGAGCGCTGCCGGCACGCGCCCGCGGAAATCCGGGGTCAGAATCTCGATGCGCGTCGCGGGGCTGGCCGCGCGGACGGCCTCTATGCAGGCTGCGAAATGCCAGGCCCCTCCGTCGCGCAAGTCATCTCGGTTGACCGAGGTGATCACGACATAGCGCAAGCCCAGCGTCCGGATGCTCTGCGCGAGGTGAGCGGGCTCGTCCGGGTCGGGCGGAACGGGTCGGCCGTGGGCAACGTCGCAGAACGGGCAGCGCCGGGTGCACAGGTCACCGAGGATCATGAACGTGGCCGTGCCGTGGCTGAAGCACTCGTTCAGGTTCGGGCAGGCCGCTTCCTCGCACACCGTATGCAAGGCGTGCTCGCGCAGCAGTTTCTTGACGCGGGTGGCGTTCTCGCCGGTCGTGGCCCGAACGCGGATCCACGCGGGTTTCCGCAATGGGGTCTCGGCCGGGACGACCTTGACCGGGATCCGCGACAGTTTCTCGGTCCCGCGCTGATGCGTGTCCGGTTGGTGCCGGGAGGGCGCGTGCAGTGTCTTGGCGTCGGTCATGGGGAAGGTCCGTCGAGGTGGAGTTCGGTGATCAGGCCGAGCAGCAGGGGGGCGGTTACCTCGCAGACACGCACGGGAATGCCGAGTGCGGTAAGGCTGGTCACCGGCAGTCCCCGATAGCCGCAGGGGTGGATGGCATCGAAGGCGGACAGGTCGAGGTCGACATTCAGACTCAAGCCATGGTAGCTGCAGCCACGCCGGACGCGCAAGCCGAGTGAGGCGAGCTTACTGCCGGCCACGTACACGCCGGGGGCGCCCCGACGGGTTTCCGCGCGCAGTCCGTATTGGGCGCACAGCCCGATCACGCTGGTCTCGAGGGCCGAAACCAGCGCGCGGACGCCGAGGCCGCGGCGTGCGAGATCGATTAACGCGTAGACGACCAGCTGTCCGGGGCCGTGGTAGGTGATCTGGCCGCCTCGATCCGAGCGGACCAGGGGCGCAGACAGTGGTGCGATCGCGTGGCCGGGGTCGCCATTGAGGCCCAGGGTATAGACCGGACGATGCTCCAGCACCCACAGTTCATCCGGTGTCGTGGGCGTGCGCTCGGCCGTGAAGCGCTTCATCGCATCCCAGACGGCTGCGTAGTCTTCGACGCCGAACTGGCGGATACGAACGTCCAAGGCCTCAGACCAGGAAGATGGTCGCGAGTCCCAGGAAGATGAAAAACCCCGCGCCATCGGTTACCGCCGTCAGCAGCACGCTGGTGCCGACGGCGGGATCCTTGTCCATCGCATCGCGCACCAGGGGAATCGAGATGCCCATGATCGCGGCGACGAGCAGATTCAGGAGCGTGGCTGCGGCCATCACGAGACTCAGGTCAAGTTCGCGGTACAGCAGATAGGCGACCGCGCCGATCACGCCGCCCCAGACGATGCCATTCATCAGCCCGATCGCCATCTCCTTGAGGATCAGCCGCTTCATGTTGGATTTGTTGATCAGCCCCAGGGCCAGCGACCGCACGATCAGGATGCTGGTCTGGTTGCCGGTGTTGCCGCCGATGGCCGCGACGATCGGCATCAGCGACGCCAACGCGACGATCCGGACGATCGTGTCCTCGAACAGCCCGATGACCCGGGTGCTCGCGAAAGCCGTGATCAGATTGATGCCTAGCCACATCCAGCGGTTCTGGGCGCTTTTCCAGATGCTGGAGAACAAGTCTTCCTCTTCCTGCAGGCCGGCCTGTGCCAGGCGCTCCTCGTCCGACGATTCGCGGATGTAGTCGACGATGGCATCGACCCGGATGCGCCCCTGCAACCGGCGTTCGCTGTCGACGACCGGCGCCGACAGCAGGTCGTAGCGCTCGAAAGCCCGGGCCGCGTCGGCCGCGTCGTCATCAAGGTGAAAATAGACGACCTCCCGCGACATGACCTCGCCGACCGAGGCGTCGAGGCTGTTGACCAACAACCGTCGCAGTGACAGCACGCCTCGCAGCACGTTGTTCTCGTCGACGACGAACAGCTTGTCGGTGTGTTCGGGCAGGTCGCCGCGCCGGCGGAGGTAGCGCAACACGACGCTGAGCTTGACGTCTTCCCGGATGGTGACCATCCCGAAATCCATCAGGGCGGCACAGGTGTCCTCTTCACGGGCCAGGACCGATTCGAGCCGCGCCCGGTTCTCCTCGTTGAGGTGCTTGAGCACCTCCAGCATGACCTCTTCGGGGAGGTCTGGCGCGAGGTCGGCGATTTCGTCGGTGTCGAGTTGCTCGGTCGCGGTCAGCAGCTCTTCGGGGTCCATGTCCGAGATCAGCGTCTCGCGGACCGCATCCGACACGTCCAGCAGGATCTGCCCGTCGAGCTCGGACTTGACCAGATTCCAGACGGTCAGTCGCTCGCGCAGCGGCAGGGCTTCGAGGATATAGGCGATGTCGGCCGAATGGAGCTGGTCGAGCTTCTGCTTCAGCGCCGCCTGGTGCTGCCGGTGCAGCATGGTCTCGACCAGATCGTGGTGTGGCATCGGCTGATGCCGAACGATGGTCTCTTCCAGCGTCTGCTTGTTCAGCAGCTCGAGCACCTCCTCCAGGTGATGCTGCAGGACTTCTTCGCTGCTGATGTTTTCGGCTTCTGACTGTTCCACTGGGCTCGGTGATCCGGGTTCGTTCGGCTGAGTCGGTTATTCCTCGGCTGTCGGTCGCTCAGCGACGGAACCACCGGCAGCCTCTGCTCGTTCAATCCGGCTGACCGGGCAAGCCGAGCCGCTACAAGGCCATCAGTACCGCCGGGGTTCGACTGAGTTCCCGGTACAGCTCATCCAGTTGTTCCTGGCTGGTCGCGGTGACCGTCACCGTGAGCGCGGTGAACTTGCCGCCGCCGCTATCGCGTGTCGACACGGCCTCTGCCGGGAGCGTCGGCACGTGCCGCCGGAAGATTGCCAACACGCTGCTCTCGAAGTCTGGCTCCTTGCGACCAATGACCTTGACCGGGAAATCGCAGGGGAAGGTCAGCAGAGAGGCCGAGGCCGGTTGTTCCGTCATGAGTCGCCGCGGAGCGTTTCCTTGTAGGCCCGGTAGTAAGCCTGCACGCGTTCCCACAGAGCGCCGGGGGCTCCCGTTCCGACCGGTGTGCCGTCGAGTTCGATGACCGGCATGATTTCGCGCGTGGAACTGGTCAGCCAGATCTCCCGGGCGGTCTTCAATTCGGTCAAGGCAATCGGGCGTTCCGCGGCAGGGACGCCGTGTTCGAGCGCGAGTTCCAGTACCAGATCGCGCGTAACCCCGGGCAACAGCTCACGCCCCTTGGGCGGCGTGACCAGGGTGCCGTCGATCAGGGCGAACAGATTGCTGGCTGCCCCTTCCACGGCGAAGCCGTCGCGGATCAGCACGGCCTCGGTCGTGCCGGCGTCGATCGCCTCCTGCTTTAACAGCACATTGGCGAGCAGCGTGATGGCCTTGATGTCGCAGCGCAGCCAGCGGATATCAGTGACGGTTACAGCGCGGATGCCTTCAGTCGGCAAGGGTGCGATCGGCGTGCACATCGCGAACACGGTCGGCTCGATGTCCGGCGGGATGGTGTGGTCCCGCTTCGGCGCGGCGCCGCGCGTGATTTGCAGATAGATCGACTGGTCATGTCCGCCCTGAATCAGCCGGGCGAAGATCGCGGACCAGTCTTCCGCCGTCAGCGGCGGCTGCATGCGGATGGCGGCGAGGCTGTTGGCGAGACGCGCCAGATGTTCGGCCAATCGCAGCGGTTGACCGCCGTAGACCGGGATGACTTCATAAACCCCGTCGCCGAACAGGAAGCCCCGGTCCATCACGGAGACCTTGGCTTCGTTCAGCGGCAGAAACTTACCGTTCAGGTAGACGGTGGAATTGTCCAGTTGCACGTTCGGTAGCCTCGCCTATTTGAACCACAGCGCGACCGAGTCGGCCATCCGGCGGAAGAGCCCACCGGTCTCGACCGTCTGCAGCGCGACCAGCGGACGTTCGGCCACGATCTGGTCGTTCAAGGTCGCCTTGGCCATGCCCGCGGCGTCGCCCTGCTTGATTGGCGCGACGAACAAACCGGCGATATCCAGGCTGGACTTGACGGCATTGAACTGGCCGCGTGGGAACGTCACGTAGAAGTCCTGTGCGAGGCCGATCGGCAGCTCCTTTGTCTCGCCCTTGTAGATTCGCGCCTGAGCCAGTGCCTCACCGCCCTTATACACGGGCTTTGTTTCAAAGAAGCGATAGCCGTAGTCGAGCAGCGCGCGGTTCGCATCGGCCCGAGCCTTGTCGCTGGCCGTTCCCAGCACCACCGAAATCAGGCGCATGTTGTCCCGCAGCGCCGAGGCCACCAGACAGTAGCCGGCGCCCTTGGTGTGGCCGGTCTTGACGCCGTCGACGGTGGGGTCGGTGAACAGCAGGCGGTTGCGGTTCGGCTGCTTGATGCCGTTGAACTCGAATTCCTTGATCGAATGCCATTCATAGAAATTGGGGAAATCCCGGATCAGCGCGGCCGACAGTAGCGCCAGATCACGCGCCGTGGCGTAGTGCTCCGGATCGGGGAGTCCCATGCTGTTCTTGTAGTGGGTGTTCTTCATGCCGAGGCGCTCGGCATGCTGGTTCATCATCTGCGCGAAGACCGCTTCGTCGCCACTGACATGCTCGGCCAGCGCCACGCTGGCATCGTTGCCCGACTGCACGATCATGCCCTTCAGGAGGTTCTCGACCGAGATCTGCGCGCCGACCTTGGCGAACATGCGCGAGCCCTCGGTTTTCCAGGCCTTCTCGCTGACTGTGACCAGGTCATCGAGCTTGACATGCCCTTTCTTGACTTCTTCGAACACGACGTAGGCCGTCATGATCTTCGTCAGGCTGGCCGGTTCGAGCCGGTCGTCGGCATTGCGCTCGGCGAGCACGCGGCCGCTGTTCGCATCCATCAGCAGGTACGCCTTGGCGGGCGGTTCGGGCGGGGACGGAATCGGGAGAGGATTCTCGGCCGCGTTCGTCGACGCGACCGTTAACCACAGCGCTACGCCGATCAGGAGCCAACGCGCAAGGGAAGGAACTGCTCTTGCCATGTCAAGGTACGGATTGTGCAAAAGAATCCTATGTTAGCACGCGTGGCCGGGTGCCGGCGCGTTGCCGCGCTTTCGGGTCGCAGAGGGATGCCGCACGAAGGTATTGCGGTGGCCGGCGACGAGGTTGGCGGTGCGCCGCCTTGGGGTCAGACCGGAAACAGCCGCCGGTGGGTCTGGATGGACATCAGGATGCCGAACGCTGCCATCAGCGTCACCATCGAGGTGCCACCGTAGCTGACCAGTGGCAGCGGTACGCCGACGACCGGCAGGATGCCGATGACCATGCCGATGTTGACGAACACGTAGACGAAGAACGTGACGGTCAGCGCGCCGCTGAGCAGCCGGCAAAAGGTATCCTGGGCCTGGGTCACGATATGCAGGCAGCGTCCCAGTATGAACAGGTAAACGGCCAGCAGGGCGACGCACCCGACCAGACCGAACTCCTCGGCCAGGATCGCGAAAATGAAGTCGGTCGAGCGTTCCGGCAGGAACTCCAGTTGGCCCTGTGTGCCGTGCAGCCAGCCCTTGCCGTAAATGCCGCCGGAGCCAATCGCAATCTTCGACTGGATGATGTGGTAGCCGCGTCCCAACGGGTCCGCCTCCGGGTTCAAAAACGTCAACACCCGGTCGCGCTGATAGTCGTGCAACATGAACCAGCCGATGGGCAGCGTCGCCCCGAGCGCGATGGCCAGTGCCAGCAGATAGGCCCAACCGATGCCGCCGAGGAACAGCGCTACGCTGCCGGCCACCGCGACGAGCATCGCGGTGCCGAGGTCCGGCTGTTTCGCGATCAGCGCGGCCGGTACGACGATCAACAGTCCGGCGATCAACACCGTCGGCCAGCGAGGCGGGAGCCCGGCTTCCGACAGATACCAGGCCAGCATCATCGGCGTTGCGAGCTTCATCAGTTCCGACGGCTGGAACCGGAATACGCCGAGGTCGAGCCAGCGCTGCGCGCCCTTGCCGATGTCGCCGATTACCAGCACCGCGCCCAGCAGCAGGACGCCGAGGCCGAACAGCAGGGGGCTGGCCGCCTTGATGTGATCCGGATGGATTTGCGCCAGGGCCAGCATGATCGCCAGTGCGAGGAGTAGTCGACCGCCCTGGCGCAACAGCACGTCGAGATCCTGGCCCGAGGCCGAATACAGGATCACGAAGGCCAGGCCCATCAGGGCGATCAGTCCACCGAGCAGGGGCAGGTCCAGGTGCAGGCGGTTCGTCCAGGGATTGGGGCGCGCTGCTGCCAGTTTCACGTTCAGCACGCTATTGTCGAACTTCATGGCGGTACCTGGAGGTAGTTGGTGATCAGCGCGCGCGCGATCGGTGCCGCAACCTTCCCCCCGAAGCCGGAATTCTCGGCAACCACGGCGACGGCAATCTTCGGCTCCTGGGCCGGCGCGAAGGCGATGAACAGCGCATGGTCGCGCAGCTTCTTTTTCACCTTCATGGTCCGGTAGTTCTGTCTCTGGCCGACCGAAAACACTTGCGCGGTGCCGGTCTTGGCCGCGATCCGGAACGGCAGCCCGCCACCGATGCGCGAAGCCGTGCCACGGCCGCTGTGCACGACATCGACCATCGCATCGACGATCAGCTTCCAATGCTTGGGGTCGGCCTCGATCGGGGGCGGGCGAGGGTCGTCGGCATGCGGGTCGCGCGTTTTGCCGCCGGCGCGCGCCGTATCGACCAGGCGCGGTGTCACCACCCCTCCGCGATTCGCCATGATGGCGGCCGCGCGGGCAAGTTGCAGGGGTGTGGCCTGCACATAGCCTTGCCCGATGCCGGAGATGACCGTTTCGCCGAGCGACCAGTCGGATTTGCGCACCCGCCGCTTCCATTCGCGGGAGGGGAACAGTCCCCGCATTTCGCCGTCCAGGTCGATCCCGGTCTTCTGGCCGAAGCCGAAGCGCTCCATGTAGTCGTGCAGCTTGTCGATGCCGATGTACACGGCCAGCTTGTAGAAATAGACGTCGCAGGATGAAGTGACCGCATAGCGGAGATCGACGGCGCCATGCCCCCGCCGAAAGGAATCGCGATACCGGTGCGACGAGCCGGGCAGCGAATACCAGCCCGGGCAGGACACCCGCTTGGCCGGATTGAGTTTGGCCGCCTCCAGTCCCGCCATCGCGACGAAGGGTTTGACGGTCGAGCCCGGCGGATACAGGCCGCGCAGCGCCCGATCGTATAGCGGCCGCTCGGGGTCCTGCTGCAGCAGTTCGTAGGCCTTGCGCGAGATGCCATTGACGAAGGGTGTCGGGTCGAAGGCGGGCTTGCTGGCCATCGCGAGGATGCGGCCGGTGGCCGGTTCCAGTGCCACGACTGCGCCGGAGTGCTCGCCGAGAGCATCGTAGGCAACCTTTTGCAGCTTGATGTCCAGCGACAGGGTCAGGTCGTTGCCGGACAGCGGTGCGACCGAGCCCAGCGAACGCAGCGGCCGCCCGGTCACGTCGGTTTCGATTTCCTCGTAGCCGGCGCTGCCGTGCAGCAGTGTCTCGTAGCTCTTTTCGACGCCGCTCTTGCCGATGTGCAAGGTGCCGCTGTAAGCCGAGCGGTCGAGCAGGTCCATCTCGGCCTGACTGATCCGCCCGACGTAGCCGACCACATGCGAGGTCAGGTTGCCGTAGGGATAGGTTCGGACCCGGTGCGCTCGTACCTCCACGCCCGGGAAGCGCGGCATCCGTACGGCGAAACGAGCGATTTCTTCTTCGCTGAGCTGCAGTCGCAGGGGAATGCGGTCGTAGGGTTTGGAGCGGCGCAGGGTCGAGTTGAAACGCTGCAACTCGTCCTCGGTCAGTCCGAGCAGTTCGGTCAGCTCGGCAATGATGCGCTTGAGATCGCCAGCCCGCAGCGGCACGACTTCGAGGCTGTAAGTCGGGATGTTGTCGGCCAGCACCTCACCGTTCCGATCGAAGATCACGCCCCGGTTCGGGGGTAGCGGGGAGATCCGGATGCGGTTGTCTCGGGACAGTGTCGCGTAATGCTCCTGCCCGACGATTTGAAGGTAGACGAGGCGGGCGACCAACAGGCCGGTCGCCAGCAGCATGCCGATCACGCACAACGCGATGCGGGACAGGAACATACGGCTATCGAACGGCGTGTGCCGGGTTCGCAGTCCGTCGCTGATCGCCGTCGACCGGCGTCCGCCGCGCATGTTTCGGAGGCCTGCTCAGTGAGCGCCGAAACGGCGGCGCAGCAGATCAAGCGAGTTCTGTACCAGCGGCCACGCCAGCAGTCCGCTGACGATCGGTAGCCAGTAAGCGTTGTCGGTGATCTCCGGACCCCTGCCGTTCTGGGTCCAGAAGACCAGGAAACGACTGACGCTGAGTAGCAGCGCGACCAGCAGGCTCTGTTGGACGAGCGGATAGAACCGCAGCCGCGGCTGGATCCGCTGGCACACGTAGATCACCGCGGTGTAGGCAAGTGCATGCTGTCCGAGCGTCCGTGCCGTCAGCGCATCGGTAAACAGGCCGACGATCCAGGCGGTTGCCAGACCGATGTGGGCCGGGGTCGACAGCACCCACGAAATCAGGAACAAGAGCACCCAGTCAGGGTTGAAGGTTGCCAGGCTGGGCGGGAGCGGCAGGATCCGCAACATCATCGCAAGGAGCAGGCTGACTGCGGCAAGCCACCGGATGCCCAGGCTACCGCGTGCGCGTGTCATGGCTGTTCGCGGCGGAGGCCTCGGTATGCGTTGCCCCGCCCAGGGCGGCGCTCGGCGGCTCGGGTACCCGTGGCACCGGGTCCGCTTTGCTCCAGACCAGCAGTACCTCGCGGAGCCGGTCCAGTCGCGCCACCGGCGTTGCGACCACCTTCGCAAACGGGCTGCCCTGCGCCGCGACATCGGTGACGGTCGCCACGGGATAGCCGGGTGGGAAAATGCCGCCCATGCCCGATGTGACGAGAAGGTCGCCAGGCTGGATGTCCGCGCTGCCGCTAAGGTAGGGCAGTGCGAGTTGGTCGAGTTGACCCGTGCCGACTGCCACGGTGCGCAGTCCGTTGCGATTGACCTGGACCGGGATGCCGTGATTGCTGTCGGTGATCAGCAGTACCTCTGCGCTGACGGGGCTGACCCGTACGATCTGCCCCACGACGCCGGTCGCGCCGAACACCGGCTGGCTGACGTGGGCGCCGAAACGCGCACCCTTGTTGACGACCAGTACCTGCTCGAATGGGAACAGGTTGACCGATAGCACTTCGGCGATCTGCATCTGTTCGCCGACCTTGAAGGATGTCTCGAGCAGCCCGCGCAGCCGGATGTTCTCCTGTTCAAGTGTTGCGAACTTCATCAGCCGCGTCTTGAGGATCAGCTGTTCCTCGCGGAGTCGCTGATTTTCGGCGAACAGGCCGGCATAGCTGGAAAACGCCTCTCGCGCCGAGCTGACGAGGCGGGTCGGGACGCTGACCGCTTGCTGCACGGGGTAGACGAGCGAGGTCAGCGCGGACCGGAATGGAACGGCCAGGCCCTTGCGCTCGGCGACCAGCAGCACGCAGGCAGCCAACACGAGCACCAGCGCCCGCAGGTGCAGCGAGGTATTTCGTCTGAAAATGGGTTTGATGGCGGACGCTCCCCTCAGCGCGGTGGCCGTGTGCCGTCGTGGCGTCGAATGGATCGCGTCACTCCAGCGAGAACGCGCCTGGCCCCTTTTCGTCCAGCAGTTCCAGCACGCGCCCGCCGCCACGGGCAACACAGGTCAGCGGATCGTCGGCGATCATGACCGGCAAACCGGTTTCCTCGGCGATCAGTCGGTCGAGGTCGGTCAGCAGTGCGCCGCCGCCGGTCAGTACGATGCCGCGTTCGGCGACGTCGGAGCCGAGCTCGGGTGGCGTCTGTTCGAAAGCGGCCTTGACCGCGCCGACGATACCGGACAGCGGTTCCTGTATCGCCTCGAGGATCTCATTGCTGTTCAGCACGAAGCTGCGCGGAACGCCTTCGGCGAGGTTTCGTCCCTTCACTTCGATCTCGCGGACTTCGCTGGAGGGATAGGCCGTGCCGATTTCCTGCTTGATGCGTTCGGCCGTGGCCTCGCCGATCATGATTCCGTAGTTGCGGCGCACGTAGCTGACGATCGACTCGTCCAGCCGGTCCCCGCCGGTGCGGACCGAAGCCGAATAAACGATACCATTCAGTGACAACACCGCGACTTCGGAGGTGCCGCCGCCGATGTCGAGCACCATCGATCCGCGCGCTTCGTGAACCGGGAGTCCGGCACCGATGGCGGCTGCCATCGGCTCGTCGATCAGATAGACCTCGCGCGCGCCGGCGCCGGCAGCGGACTCCTTGATGGCGCGCCGCTCGACCTGGGTCGAACCGCAGGGTACCGAAATCAGCACGCGCGGACTGGGGCGGAACAGGCGATATTTGTTGCTGTGCACTTTGCTGATGAAGTACTGCAACATTTTTTCGGTGACGGTGAAATCGGCGATTACGCCGTCTTTCAGCGGCCGGATTGCGGTGATGTTTTCGGGTGTGCGGCCCAGCATCAACTTGGCGGCAGCGCCGACCGCCGCGATCGACTTCGACCCGCGTGCCCGATCCTCGCGGATCGCGACGACCGAAGGCTCGTTGACGACGATGCCCTGGCCTCTAACGTAGATCAGCGTGTTCGCCGTGCCCAGGTCGATCGACAAGTCGTTGGAGAAAAAGCCTCTCAGCCGTTTGAACATGGTGCTCCGTGACATTAACCCGGTCGAGCCGGAAAGCGGTTTAAGCGGTGGGCGACAGATCGGTTATGATATCGCACTCCATGTAACGGGGTGCATTCATGTCGCTGGATTCCGAAGCTGTAAAGCGAATTGCCTGGTTGGCGAGGCTGTCGATCGATGAGGATCGCGTCGCGGATTATGCCAGGGATCTGTCGGGCATCCTGGACTTCGTCGAACAGATGAACGCTGTCGACACGGGCGGCGCCATGCCGCTCGCCCATCCCCTGGATCAGTCGCAGCGACTGCGCCCGGACGAGGTGGTCGAGTCCGACCAGCGGGAGCGGTTCCAGCAGCAGGCGCCCGCCGTCGAGGCCGGGCTCTATCTGGTGCCGAAAGTCATCGAATGACCTGCCGTCCGCCCTTCGGTCCCGGCGTGACGAAACGGCGTTTCGCACGTGCCACCGGGCCCGACGCTTCGCGTTAACTCTAAAGTCTCCGGACATGCATAACTCAACCATCGCGCAACTGGCCGAAGGACTTCGTGCCGGCCGTTTCAGCAGCCTCGAATTGACCCAGGTCTTCCTGCAGAGGATCGGACAGCTCGACCCTGGGCTCAATTGCTATGTGACGGTGACCGCGGAACAGGCGCTGGCCGAGGCGCGGGCTGCCGACGCCCGGCTCGCTGCCGGCAATGCCGGCCCGCTGACCGGCATACCGATTTCTCAGAAGGATATCTTCTGCACGCAGGGCGTGCGCACGAGCTGCGGTTCCCGCATGCTGGATTCCTTCGTTGCACCTTACGATGCGACTGTCGTCGAGCGCTTCAAGCAGGCTGGTGCGGTCATGCTCGGCAAGTTGAACATGGACGAGTTCGCGATGGGTTCGTCGAACGAAACCAGCTTTTACGGACCGGTGCGCAATCCCTGGGATACCGGCTGCGTGCCGGGCGGATCGTCGGGTGGATCCGCCGCGGCGGTCGCCGCGCGCCTGACGCCGGGTGCGACCGGCACCGACACTGGCGGGTCGATCAGGCAGCCCGCCTCGTTCTGCGGCATTACCGGGATCAAGCCGACCTACGGCCGCGTGTCCCGCTGGGGGATGATCGCGTTCGCGTCGAGTCTCGACCAGGGTGGGCCGATGGCGCGCACGGCCGAGGATTGCGCGCTGATGCTACAGGTCATGGCCGGTTTCGACGAGCGCGATTCGACGAGCGTCGACCGTCCGGTACCGGACTACCGGGCAGCCCTCGGCGGAAGTGTGGAAGGTCTGCGGATCGGCCTGCCGAAGGAGTTCTTCGGGGAGGGGCTCGACGGCGAGATCGCAACCGTGCTCCAGCAGGCGATCGACGAACTGCGCAAGCTCGGCGCCACGGTGCACGAAATTTCGCTGCCGAACATGGGCCTGTCGGTGCCTGCCTATTACGTGGTCGCGCCGGCCGAATGTTCGTCCAATCTGGCCCGCTACGATGGCGTGCGCTTCGGCTACCGCTGCGAGGCGCCCAAGGATCTGCACGACTTGTACTGCCGCTCGCGGGGCGAAGGTTTCGGGGCCGAGGTCAAGCGCCGCATTCTGATCGGCACCTATGCGCTGTCGGCCGGGTATTACGATGCCTACTATCTGAAGGCGCAGAAAATCCGCCGCCTGATCAGCGAAGATTTCCGCAAGGCGTTCGAGCAGGTCGATGTGATCGTCGGACCCACGGCCCCATCGGTCGCGTTCAAGTTCGGCGAGAAGACAGCCGACCCGATCGCGATGTATCTGTCCGACATCTACACCATCGCCGTCAACTTGGCCGGGCTGCCCGGCATGTCCGTTCCCGTCGGATTCTCCGGCCAGTTACCGGTGGGCATGCAGTTGATCGGCAACTACTTCGACGAGGCCCGGCTGCTGAACGTCGCGCACCGTTACCAACAGGTGACCGACTGGCAGACGCGGGCCCCTGAAGGATGCGCCTGACGGCCGTCCCGTCCGGCATTCCGCCCCGTCGCCGAGTCCCCGAGACGCCGGCGGCCGCCATGATCATCGTCGTCGGTGGCGTGAGGGAAGCACCCTCGCTCCGCCGATCACCGCCACAACTTCAGTCAGGGTAATGCGCGTTATGGAATGGGAAACAGTGATCGGCCTGGAAGTCCATGCCCAGCTGGCGACCCGATCGAAAATCTTCTCCGGCGCTGCGACGGCCTACGGAGCCGAGCCGAATACCCAGGCCTGTGCGATCGATCTCGGTTTGCCAGGGGTGTTGCCAGTGCTGAACCGGGAAGCCGTCCGCATGGCAATCAAGTTCGGGCTTGCAATCGGGGCCAGGATCGCGCCGATGTCGGTCTTCGCGCGCAAGAATTATTTCTACCCGGATCTGCCGAAAGGCTATCAGATCAGTCAGTACGATCTGCCGGTCGTGGCGACCGGTCAGATGACCATCACGGTGGATGGCGCCCTGAAGACGATCGGTATCACCCGCGCACATCTCGAGGAGGATGCCGGGAAGTCGCTGCACGAGGATTTCCACGGTTCGACCGGCATCGATCTGAACCGCGCAGGTACGCCCTTGCTCGAAATCGTCTCGGAGCCCGACCTGAGGTCAGCCAAGGAGGCTGTCGCGTACATGAAGAAGTTGCACGCGCTGGTTCGCTATCTGGAGATCTGCGACGGCAACATGCAGGAGGGTTCGTTCCGCTGCGATGCGAATGTCTCGGTCCGACGGAAGGGTGACAGCCGCTTCGGCACCCGTGCCGAGATCAAGAACCTGAATTCGTTCCGTTTCGTCGAACGCGCGATCAATTTCGAGGTCGAGCGGCAGATCGAATTGATCGAAGGCGGCGGCGCCGTGGTTCAGGAAACCCGGCTCTACGATTCGGTCAAGGACGAAACACGGTCGATGCGGAGCAAGGAAGAGGCGAACGACTACCGCTACTTCCCCGACCCCGACCTGCTACCCCTCGAAATCGGCGCTGCGCTGATCGATGAGGTGAGCGCGACGCTGCCGGAGCTACCCGATGCTAAGCAGCAGCGGTTCCGCAGCGAGTATGGTCTCAGCGATTATGATGCGGAGGTACTCACGGCGACGCGCGAACTTGCGGATTTCTACGAGGGCGTCGTCCGGTCCGCGGGCTGCGACGCGAAACTTTGCGCCAACTGGGTCATGGGCGATCTCTCGGCCGCATTGAACGAGGCGAATCTGGAGATCACCGCCAGCCGGGTCGATGCGGACAGGCTGGCGGGCTTGCTGCAGCGGATTGCGGATGACACCATTTCAGGCAAGCTGGCGAAGCAGGTCTTCGAAACGATGTGGCAGGAAGGTGCCACGGCCGACGCAATTATCGAACGGGAGGGTCTCCGCCAGATCACCGACTCGTCGGCGATCGAGGCGATCATCGATCGCATCATGGCCGACAATCCCGGGCAACTCGCGCAGTATCGTGCCGGCAAGGACAAGCTGTTCGGCTTTTTCGTGGGTCAGGCCATGAAGGCCACACAGGGCAAGGCGAATCCGCAGCAGTTGAACGAGTTGTTGAAGCGGAAGCTCGACGCCTAGGTCCCGCGCGTGGCGGCGGCGCCGTTCGGGTCATTCCTGCGCTGCCTGTGGCGCATTCGATCGCGCCGCCGTGGCTTGCCGCTACCCAATCCAAAGATCGTTCCAGATGCAGCACAAAAGAGGCAAGCGGGACCGCAAGCGTCGCCGCCGGGTTCCCGGCGACAAAGGTGCGACGCCGCAACCTTATCTTGCCGACGATAGCGATTCCCGCGAAGGACATTCCGATGTCGTGAACGTGGCCCGTCCGGCCGACAGTCACGATGCCGACGGACCCTGGCATGCGCTGACCGTGGCGCAGACCTTCGCGAAACTCGATGCGGATCCGCGGGGCCTGTCGGCCGAGCTGGCGCAGGCGCGTCTCTCAGCGCACGGCTTCAATGAATTCGTGGAGCAGCGGCGGGTCTCGGTGCTGCGGCTGTTGCTGTCGCAGTTTGCGAATGTTTTGACGCTGATCCTGCTACTCGCGATCGGTATTTCCGCCTTTCTCGGCCACGACACCGAAGCCGTCGTCATCGGTGTGATCGTGCTCTTCTCGGTGCTGCTCGGTTTCTTTCAGGAATACCGGGCCGAGCACGCGGTCGCCGCGCTACGCGAGCTGACAGCCCCGACGGCTACCGTCATCCGCGACGGTACCGAGGCGGTGATCGCCGCCAGCCTGCTGGTGCCCGGTGACATGGTACGGCTGGCGACCGGCAATCGGGTGCCCGCGGACCTCCGCCTCGTCGAGACCCGCAGCCTGCAAGCCGACGAGGCCGCGCTGACCGGGGAGTCCACGCCGGTTGGGAAGCATCCCGAACGTGTTCTGGCCGAGGGCGCTGCCATAGGGGAGCGTTGTAATCTGGCGTTCTCCGGGACGTCGGTGACCCACGGCAAGGGATTGGGTGTGGTGGTCGCGACCGGCATGGACACCGAGTTTGGCCAGGTCGTCCGCATGCTCGGGCAGGCCAAGGTCCGCAAGACGCCATTACAGCAGAATCTAGACCGGGTCGGCCGCCTGCTGGCCTTGTTCGCACTGGCCATCGTCGTGGTGATCTGCGCGCAGGGCGTGCTCCGGGGCGAGTCGCTGATCGAGATGCTGATCTTCGGTTTTGCGCTGGCCGTCGCCGTTGTGCCGGAAGCGCTGCCCGCGGTCGTGACCGTCTCACTGGCGATCGGTGCGCGCCGCATGGCAGCGCGTAATGCGCTGATTCGCCGCCTGCCCGCCGTCGAGACGCTCGGCTGCACTTCGGTGATCTGCTCGGACAAGACGGGCACGCTGACGCGCGACGAGATGACGGTGCGCAAAGTGGTGACCGCGGAGCGACAGGTCACGCTGTCGGGGACCGGCTACGAACCCTTCGGCCGCACTCTCTTCAAGGGCGAGAGCGTCGCGCCGAGCGCGCTCGAACACGCGGTGCTGCAGGCCGCGGCTTTGTGTTGCGATGCTGAACTGGTGACTTCCGCGTCGGGCCGTGCCGGGATCAAGGGCGATCCGACCGAAGGTGCGCTGGTGGTCGCGGCGGCGAAGATCGGTCTGAAAAAGAAGGAACTCGAGCGGCTCGCGCCGCGCCTCGATGAAATCCCTTTTTCTTCCGAAACCAAACGGATGACGACGCTGCACCGCGCTGGCGATAACGCGACCATCGCCTACTCGAAAGGGGCCGCCGAAGTGGTCCTGGCCGCGTGCACCCGGCAATTGACCAGCGACGGCGAACGGCCTCTCGACGAGGAGCAGCGGAGCCTGATCCTGGAGCAGGCCCACGAACTGGCCGACCAGGCCTTGCGCGTGCTGGCGGTAGCGCAAAAGACCGATACGACCATCGCCGATGCCGAACACGGGATGACCTTGCTCGGGCTGGTCGGGATGATCGATCCCCCCCGTTCGGAATCGGAGGCGGCGGTCGCGATGTGTGAGCAGGCCGGGATCAAGGTCGTCATGATCACCGGCGACCATCCTTCGACGGCGCGTGCCGTTGCCCGCGAGGTCGGCATCCTGAAACAGGGGCGTTTGGTGACCGGCCGCGAACTCGATGCGATGGACGATGCGGAGTTGCTGCACGCGGTGGGCGAGGCCGACGTTTACGCGCGTGTCTCCCCAAAACACAAGTTGCGCGTGGTCGAGGCGCTGCAGCGGAACGGCCAGGTCGTGGCGATGACCGGCGACGGAGTCAACGACGCCCCGGCGCTGAAGCGTGCCGATATCGGGATCGCGATGGGCATCACGGGTACCGATGTCAGCCGCGAGGCGGCGGCCATGATCCTGACCGACGACAATTTCGCGTCCATCGTCGCGGCGGTCGAGGAAGGCCGCGGCATCTTCAACAACATTCGAAAGTACCTGATGTATCTGCTGGCGGCCAACATCGGGGAGATCGGGCTGGTGGCGTGCGCCGCACTGCTCGGTCTTCCGATGCCGCTCAGCGCCGTGCAGATTCTGTACGTCAATCTCGCGACCGACGGGCTGCCTGCGCTGGCCCTGGCGCTGGATCCGAATGACGCGGCGCTGATGACCCGCAAGCCGCGTGATCCGCTGGCCGGTATCTTCACGCGGCCGGTCGTCATGCTGATGCTCGCGGGCGGACTGTGGTCCATGGTCGTGAACCTGGGGCTGTTCTTCTGGGCCTTGCAGCAGCCCGAACATTCCACCGAAATGGCGATGACGATCGTTTTCGCGGCCCTGGTGCTGACCGAATTCTTCAAGGCCTTCAGTTACCGCTCCTACGATCGTTCGATCTTCAAGCGCACATTCACCAACACGTGGCTGAACATGGCGATCCTGTGGGAACTGGCACTGCTGCTGGCGCTGATTTATGTGACGCCCTTGCAGGTTTTGTTCGGCACCGGTTCGCTAACGGGCCTCCAGTGGGCCGTGATCGCAGCGGCGGCCTTCTCGATCGTGCCGGCGCTGGAAGTCGTCAAATGGTGGACTTTTCGCCGCGGCGCCCGGGGGCGTTGATCCGGTTTTCGACGTCAAGTCCCGAAAACGCCGTCGCCCGGGGCGGGCCGCGCCAGCCCGCTTCGAACGTAACGGTTCACGCCTCCCCCTCGCGGGAGCGGGCGGGGAGGTCGAGACTCGCCGTGAATCCGTCCCTGGAGGCTCGACTGCGGGTTCCCTCCCGCAGACGGTCTCGCCCTCCCGGCTCGCTCCCACTACCCAGGAAAGGGGGGGAATGGTTACGCTTCGAAAAGGGGTACGAAGATATGATGCAGCATCGTAAACAGACGCACCTGGCCAGGGTGATCGCCATCGGTATCCTTGGCGCTCTGCTGGTGGGGTCGGGGCCCGCGGGTGCGGTTGACCGGCCGTCTGCCGAGGTTGCGACCGAGGCAATCGAGGTCTTCGTCCGCGAGGGCTGTCCGCATTGCGACCAGGCAAAGGAATTCCTCGCCCGGCTCGCCCAGGAACGCCCCAATCTCCGTATCGTGCTGCGGGACATCCGGCGGGATCCATCGGCCCTGGCTCGTCTGCAGCAGCTGGCGGAGACCCACCGCCAAAGTGCGCGGGTGCCCGCGTTCTTCGTGCACGGGGAGTTGATCGTCGGGTTTTCCGATGACGCGACGACCGGGCGGATGATTCGCGACGGCCTGTCCGCCCTATCGCCGGAAAGCGTTGCCGCGGGCGATGCCGGCAGTTGTGAAGCGGAAGAATCGCTTTCCTGCGAAGCGCCGACCGAGGAATCTTCTGTGACCGCGGCGAAGACGCATGGTCCGGCACCCTACGAGATCGAATTTTTTGGTCGCAAACTGTCGGTGGAACAGATCGGGCTGCCGCTGTTCACGCTGGCGATGGGGCTGCTCGACGGCTTCAATCCCTGCTCGATGTGGGTCTTGTTGCTGATGATTTCGCTGCTGGCCCCCCTGGGTGACCGGCGGCGGATGCTGGCGATTGCCGGCACATTCATTGCTGTGGAGGGCCTCGCTTACTTCGTCTTCATGGCCGCCTGGCTGAACATGTTTTTGTTCATCGGGCTGTCACGCATCTCGGAACTGATCATCGCGGCGATCGCGCTGTTGGCCGGTCTGCTGAACCTTAAGGATTACTTCGCTCTGGGTTGGGGGCCCAGCCTCTCCATCCCGCAGTCGGCGAAACCGGATATCTACGCCCGGATGAGAGCCATCCTGCATGCCGACAATCTGGCTGGGGCCCTGGTCGCGACCGTGGTCCTCGCGCTGCTCGTGCAAGTCGTCGAATTCATGTGCACGTCCGGGTTCCCGGCGCTCTATACCCGCATCCTGACCTTGCACGATACCCATGGCATCGGATACTACGGTTATCTGCTGCTGTACAACCTGGCCTACATGTTCGACGACCTGGTCATTCTCGGCATTGGCGTCGCCACGCTGAGCCAGCATCGCCTGCAAGAGCGTGAAGGTCGCTGGCTCAAACTGATCAGCGGCCTGGTCATGGTGGCGCTGGCGGTCTATCTGGTCGTTGCCGGCCAAGCGTGAGAACGGCGTGCGTGTCGCGGTGGGGCTGGTGACGCCAGAGCCTCCCGCATGACCACCGTCTGCAGTTTCCCTCCAGTGGCCGATTGCAACGCGCGGGTGCTGATACTCGGCAGCATGCCGGGTGTCGCCTCGCTGCAGGCCGGCCAGTACTACGCCCATCCGCGGAACGCGTTCTGGCCGATCCTGGCCGCGCTCCTCGACTGGCCCAGCGGCGTGGCTTATGCGGAGCGGCTGGCCCGTCTCCGTGCGGCGCGGATTGCCCTTTGGGATGTGCTGCAATCATGCCGGCGCGACGGAAGTCTCGATGCCGCTATCGACGATACGTCCATCGTACCGAATGATTTCGGTAGGTTCCTGCTGCAGCACACCCGCATCACCCATGTCTTCTTTAACGGCAGCAAGGCCGAGAGTGCGTTTCGCCGATATGTCCTGCCGGAACTGTTCTGCGCCGACCGGCTGGTCTGCGAACGCCTCCCGTCGACGAGCCCGGCGCACGCGGCTCGCGGCTTCGACGAGAAGCTGCGCGCATGGCGTCGTGTGGTTCAGAGCCCTTGCGTCGATCCTTCCGACCGCACTTGATCGCTGCGGCATCTGCGGCAGTCGGCACGCGAAATGCCTGATCCGGATCCGCCGTTCAACTTCCCGAAACCTATAGCTTCCGTTGCCCAGCGCGCCATTCCGCAGTCCGGCAGCGAGGGGCACAAATTCTGCGTGATGCATGAACCGGACAGACGCCGGCATGGTCTGCTCGGCAGCTTCGTGGTCATGAACCGCTTCGGGCAACCAGGTTTACCGTAGTCGCCCTCGAGCCAACGAGGGTACTGGCAAGCTAAACCCGTTGCCCCCGTCATGCTATCTGCCCATTCCATGGCCCACTTCCACAATTCAAACGAGAGCGACGAGTGATTTCCTACACGATCAAGCTGGGTGCGTTGTTGATTGCCGTTTGCCTGCTGACTGCCTGTGGCAGGGAAGGTCCCTTCGGCAACACCCCGGGACCCAAGAAGCCGGACTGGCTGCAGCATTGAACCGTATCTGAACCTGAGAGCGGCCTGAGGGTTCCCGGGCCGCGAAAGCCGGGAGGGTGCGCGGCTGCGCTGAACCTACCCGGCGCGCCTTGCGGAGCCTCAGTGGTGGTATACGGTGCGCAGGTTTTCGACGTTTGTCCGCATGACACTCAGGAAATCGCCATCGGCCGGCCGGTTTCCGCAAGGGTTGAAGACCACGCTACGCACGCCGAGTTTTGCGAGGCGCTCGGCGATCACCGGGCTCGGTCCGGCTTCCCAGATCATCGTTCGTGCCGGGTGCCGGGCCAGCAATTGTTTCAGTGCAACCCATTCGGTCTCCGGAGGCATCTCGTTGGGTTCCCAGTGCACGCTTTGCAGGTTCAGGCCGTAGCGCCGCGCGAGATACTGATAGACCGGGTGGGATCCCAGTAGTGGAAGCCCCGGTTTGTCAGCTGTAACGGTCTTCAGTTCCCTATCCAGTGCGGCCAGATCCGTCTTCAGCGCGTCGAGGTTGTTGTTGAAGCGTGTTGTCAGCGCGGGGCGCTTTCGCCTCATCGCCTGGCCGGCTGCATCGGCCTGCTGTCCGGCCAGTTCCAGGTCCAGCCACGTGGTGTAGGCCGTGCCCGAATGGGTGTGCTGTCCTCCGGGGCCGTGGCTGTGGGTCACGGCATTGTCGACCACGATCAGGCGGCCCTTGAAGCCGGCAGAGGTATCTACGAGCTTCATCTGGGGTAAGGTCGCGCGTGCTCGCCATTTCTCCAGATCGGCACCATTGAGAAGGATCAGGTCTGTCTTCTGCAGAGCGATGATGTCGGGGATGCCCGGTTGCCAGAAGGGCGGGTCCACATCGGCCGGGATCGGGAACTCGACCCCGACAGCCGGCCCGCCGATGCGTTCGGCGAAATACGCGATCGGGTAAACGGTTGCGGCCACCCGCAGCGTGCCGGCAGGGGGCGCGCCAAAAGCGGTGGTTGCGGCGATACCGAGTAGCATCACGAGGGTGTGTTGCAGAGCACGCGTTCGAGAGAGCACGGAGACCTCCTTCAGGGGATGACGAAATGCTGGACGAGTTCCGTCGACTGGTGACGGACGAGCGCGAGCAGCAACAGGCACAGTCCGGAACTGGCTATCGCAATCAGGACCAGCTCGGCTGCGGCGAGTCGCAGCACGGTCAGGCGGCTGCAACCCAGCAGCACGATGGTGTCGATTTCCCGCTGTCTCAGCCGTAGCGACAGCGCGAACACCAGCGCGACGATCAGCAGTGTCGCGATGCCCACGAGCAGCAGCACGCCGTCGAACAGCGCCCCGACGCGGAAAATGTTCTGCAACAGGGATTGTGTCGTTGCAGCCGGGTCGACGATCTGAACGCTGCTTTGGGGGGCGAGATAGCGTCCCCGCAACAGCGTCGTGGCGCGCTGATCCGGCGGTACGGCGATCACGGCGGTGATCGGGTAGGTCGCCGGGTCGCCGTGGAAATGAAAGGAGCCGACGTTTTCGGGGGTGATCTCGGTGTAGGTCAGGAGTTTCGTCTGGTCGACCTGAATGTTCGTGGCCGGGACCGCAGCTATTTGAGGTGTCATTCCACCGCTCTCCGCGACGGCGGTGTGCCCATGCCCCAGCCCCTCGATGACCCAGGCGGTCTGCAGGTCGATGAACACCGCCTCGTCGTCGGGCGTGTGGCTGCGTCCAAGGATGCCGGCGACGTGCAGTTTCAGCGGGTAGATGCCCGCGAGATCGAACAGATTCTCGGGCGTCGTCAGCAGCGGATCCCCGGGTTCGAGCCCGAGCTTGGCGGCCGCTTCGAAGCCCAGCACGCAGTCGCCCAGCATCGCCAGCGGTGCACCCGCGACCGGTTTCAACTGACGGAAATCGAAATAGTCCAGCGTGACGCCGACCAGCGGCTGCCCGCGGACCCTGAAACGCGAGTAGATGGGCAGCGCCTCGGCCCAGCCGGTCGCGGCGACACGCTCGGCTTCGGCCATCCGGATCATCGGTGGGTGCGCGGCGTTGAAATACAGCGCGCTGAGGGTCAGGTCGAGCGCGCTGCCTCGTGCCCCGACCAGCAGCGGTGTGGATTTGGCTCGGGCCGTCATCAGCGCCTCGCCCGCGTCGAGGATACGGTGTAGGGCCAATGGCAACGTGATCAGCAGCCCCAGCGATGCGATCAGGACCAACGAGCGTGTCCGGTGGTGACACAGGTAGCGCCAGGCCAGGTAGAAATCGTGCCGCATCGGTAATCAGGCGCGGAACTGGGCGAAGTCCACGACGCGGTCGAAGTGCGGGAGCAGTTCGTGGTCGTGGGTGACTGCAATCAGCGTCGCGCCGCGGCGATCCGCTGCCCGGACGAGGAGGTCGACGATGCGCAGCTTGTTCGCCGGATCAAGACTTCCGGTCGCCTCGTCGGCCAATAGCAGGCCGGGTTCGGTCAGTAGCGCGCGGCAGATGGCGGCCCGCTGGCGCTCGCCCTGTGAAAGATCGCGTGGCATCCGGCCCAGCTTGCCACCCAGGCCGACGTCCTCCGCCAATGCCCGGGCCCGCCGGCGGACCTCGGCGTTCAGTGTCAGGATATGGTTGATCCGATAGGTGTGCACGACGTTGTCGAACACATTCAAATAGTCGAGCAGTTCCAGTTCCTGGAACACGAACCCGATCCGGCTGATGCGGAAGTTGCGCCGTTCGCTATCGCTCATCCGATGTATCGCCCTGTCATCCACCTCGATCTGTCCGTGTTGGGAGGTTACGATGCCGGCAATCAGTTTGAGCAGCGTCGTCTTGCCGGTGCCGCTTGCGCCGATGATGGCCACTTTCTCTCCGCGGGACACGGCGAAGTCCGGCACGCGTAAAGAAAAACCTGACCCAGGGTAGGAGAACACGAGGCCGTCAATCCGGATCATGTCCGTTCGCCGCCATCAAGACGGTGGCCATCGAGAAACGTCAGCCCGACGATCTTCCGGTGCCCGTGTCGGTCCCCGCTCAGCGCGATGCGGGCCCGGTAAGCATTGCGGCGCGGGTGGGAGTGGCCCCAGTGCGACACCGTCCCGTGGGCGATCCACCGCGTATCCACCTCGCAGGTGTCGGGCCCGGTACCCGCGTCGACGATCTCGGCCGACAGGATTTCGATACGGTCGACTTTGCCCTCTCCCCCCAGTCCTTCCTCCTGACGCAACAGGGCCCGCCGCTGTTGCAGATAGATGTCGTCGAGCAGTGGTGATCCCAGGCTCAACGACAGCCGGTCATAGGCCGCTTCCTCGCCGCGTAACTGGAAGGCCCGATAGGCGTTGTGCAGCAACGGTTCCAGTGTCGCCACCACGGCGCTCTTCGTGACCGGTGGCCTGGCCGATTGGGCTGATCGCCAATAGGCCACGACCCCCGCAACGATGACGCCGCCTGCGAGGGCAACGAACCACGGTGCGGTGCGACGGCTGCGGTGGTCGCGCAGGACCCGCCACAGAAGTCCACCAGCCAGTGCTGCGGTCAGCGTCAGAACGATGCCGTGGGGACTTGTGGGAATGCTTCCTGGCTCAGTCGGGGCCACATATTTCAGCGGGAGGGATGTGTCGATCTCATCCGTAGCGGGCAGTGGTTCGAATGCATCGTCCTGAGTCCACTCGAAGACCGGGTTGGCCGGAGTCGCGTAGCCGTCGAACGACTCCTGGCCCTGGATTACGCTGATCGGGCGGCTGGCGGAGCCTTGGTCGAACAAGTCCCAATGGAGCCGGATGGCGCGCGCAGGACTTTCGGTCAGGTAGACCAATTGAACGCCGAGCAGGGCGCTGCGCGCGTCGATGCGGCCGGTCTCTTCGATCGGTCGCACGCCCTCCCGGGTGTAGCGGACGAAGTCCAGGCGATCGATTTGCGGCAAGGCGTCTACACCGTCAATCTGCAGGGCATTGTGCGTCTGCAGGTACGCGCCGATGCGCTGCAGTACCGATGGCCGTTCGCTGGCCGTGATGATGCCTGAATCTGCCATGCCGAGGTCCATGAGCGGCAGCAGGTCGGCGGTGCGAATCAAAAGTTCGTGGCGAACCTCGTATGGCTCCACGTAAAGAAAGGACCGGGGTTCGTTATGCCGGCGAACGAAGCCCGGATCGTCGATGTGGGACCGCCAGGGGTCGTCGGGATCGAGTGTGACTCGCACCGCCTTCCGCAGTGCGCCGAGATCGATGACGGGGACGCCATGGTGCAGCACCATCAATGCCAGAGCATCCGCTCCGGCGCCATCGTAAGGGTGTATGGTCAGATGTCGGGCAGCCGGCGGCAGCGGCTGTGTGAGCCTGACGGCATGGACGTCGCCGGACGCCACGCTACAGTCGCTGGGGGTTGCCTGCCCGGATGTGATCGTGCGTACGCTGTCGATGTGCGGAGTCATGGCAGGTCCCTGTTCGGCGGACAGTTGCAGCAGCCCCTGCGCAATGAGCGCCGGTTCAGCCGGAGTAGCCGGTGTCCGCCCCGCGGACGCGGTAAGTCGACGCAGGGCGGCATCCGGCATGCATATCTCGATGGTCACTGCATCACTGCCGACGTCGACTTCAATGACTGCAGCGTAGCGTGAGTACCCGGACCAGTCGCCGTGGGCTGGTAGACAGAAAACCACGGTCGCCAGTGCGCGGAACGAGAGCCGGCGCATGGCGGCGAGATCAAATGCTGGACAATTCATACTGGTCCTGGGATGCCGCTGGTCTGTACAGCGGTGATGCGCCGTCCGGGCATCGGACCCTCAGAGGGCTTGGCGTTCCGTGCCGGCGCGAAGCGCCTGCCTCGAGCGCTAGGCGGAATGAGTCGGCTCGCGCGAGCCACTCGATCCAAACTATCGCGGTTGTCGGGTTTTATCGTGTTCACAAACGGACGGCCGGCGATGCCCGCCGGACCGTCGCCGGATTTGGCGCTGAAGATCCGGAACGGAGTCGTCCGAATATCCAGCGCCGTTGCCGCTTCGGATCTGGTGTGGCCGAAGTTTGTCCTGATTGCTACAGCGGCGGCAGGTACGAAATATTCTTCAACCGGCCGGAATCTCCGTCCGGGGAATTGCCGCAGCCTGTCATAAGTAGCGACGCGAGTATAACGCCCAGCAGGGATACGATCTTTCTCATCTCCACCTCCTCAATCGTTTTGGAAGAACATGCGATACGAAAGGTCTGGTTGCGCCTTTCGCGGGCAGAAAATGCGCGTATTTATGCGGCTTGTCAAGTCATGCTCCTGCATAGTACCGCGCTTTCCGTCGAAAAGTTTCTTGCATGCGGATAATTGGAAAGATTGGTTTGGTATCATTTTTGTATTGGCTCGGGGCTGGCGTGGATTAAATGGATTATGTGTTTTGCCTCAATGGCTGTGGGAAAAGACTCATCCCGGTTTGCGTTTTATGACCCACTGTCTGTGTTAAAAACCCAAGTTAACTGAGTTTCTTGTCGATTCAGTCACCATATAATGACCGTATATCCTCCTACTGCGTTGATTCCCGTTCGATCGCCAAGTCATGGCACGCGCATTGCCAAGGAAAGTCGCGGTCATGGGACCGTTCAAGGAGTCCTGCAGGTGAGGCTTGCCGTATCGCAACGGCAATCGGCCGCCCCAGCAAAGGACGAACCACTGCACGCATCATCCAAATTCAAGGAGCATTCGATGAGGTTCACTCTCAGTCAGATTTCCGCAGTTCTGTTGCTCGGTTCGGTCGCGTCGGTCGGCTTCGCCGGCGGACGCTACACCAATCCGCCTGTCGGCTTGGTCGAAACCCAGGAGGCCTGCGCCAAGGGGCTGGAAGCTGCGGAGAAGGGTGATACGGCTACCGCTCTGGAAATGGCTAAGAAGGGGCGCAAGATAGCTCTGGAATCCTATAAGGAAATCAGCACGATGCCGATGGAGATCGGCTCTAGCACGATGAAAAAGGCCATCATTTCGCTTGAGGAGGGCAAGGTGGCCGAATCGGTCGAGCATTTCAAACACTGCAAGGAAAAGATGGACAGCGAGATCGATTACTACAAGAAGGAAGGAAAGCTCTGACCGAGCGGCCTTCCGAGCCTTGATACACGCCGGATGTTTGCGAGGGCCGTCCGGCCCTCGCGAGCCATGCGGGGGCATTTGTTGGTTCTATGAACGAACCCGAGCCTACATAGCGATGCATTCCGAGCCGCCACTCCAAGGGCCCCTCTCCAGGAATCTGGCGCGCACGCAGGCTGGGCTTGCGCTGCTGTTACTTGCCGGTATTGCAGGACTGGATTTCTTCTTTCCTACAAGCTATCGGATACAGGCGGGGTTACATGGATTGAGTTCCATCGCCTCGGTCGTGGTCGGGACGATGTTGACTCACCGCGCGTATCCATTGATTCGTGGTGTCCGCGTGAACTTCCGATCTTTGCGCTATTGGGTGGTCGGCTCGGCATTGCTCAACCTGCTTGGGGTCGTCAGTGGTAACTGGATCTATATGCGCTACCGGGGCCAGGACGGCCCGCGCGACTGGATTCTGGCGAGAGCTCCCGGATTCCACAATGTGTTGATGGAATTCAAGGAATTCGTATCGCTGTTTCCGTTTCCCCTGATGGTGGCGGTCACTTTCGTGTTGTTCTATTACAGCGACCGCATCCACGCGCGTCGCGACCTTACCGAGTTTGTCGCAATCGGAATCCTGGTGTCCTGGTTTTTCCTGATGCTCGGCTTTGTGGCAGGTCTGGTGTTGTCGAAGTTGCGCTTCGTCTGACGGGAGGTTTCCATGAAACGGGAGATGTACCTTGATCCCTTGCCGGAGCGATTGGATGTTGGGTCCATGCAAAGCGTGGCAAGTGCCTATCCGGCATCGGTGGAGCGGATTTATTCCGGGCCTGTGGTGGCGGCTACGCTGGCGCCGATCCTCGGCTTCTTCACGCTGATGGTGACCCACCACCTTTCCCGTTTGACCAAGGGTCTCGATCAGTTCGTTCATTCTTTCGGGCTGTGGATTCCAGGTGCCATTGGAAGCGGACCCAATGGCAGCATAGGATCCTATTCCGGTAAGGAAACCCTGGCCCTGATCGTCTGGGGCATCAGTTGGGTGACGCTGCATTTTCTATGGAGAAGGCAGGACTTCTCGATCCGCCATTGGATACCCATTTTTCTTGGCCTGCTGGGTCTGGTAACCGTGGGTTTTTTTCATCCCGTCATCGATCCGCTCGTGCTATGGCTGGCGAGTCTCGCGGGCGTCGCTTAAGGTCGCTTCCAGCATGAAACATGCTTACCGAAATATCACGTTGGCCTTCGCAATCCTGGCGGGTGGTGCTCAGCAATCCGCTTGGGCGGAGGGGGTGCTGGTGGGCGGTCAGCCACGGGACAATGCCGTGGTCGCTTCTTTCGACGGCATGGTGAGGCTCTGGTTCAGTGGCAATATCAGTGAGCGGGCGCCTTCTCTGGTCGTCGTGGATGGCGCGGGACAACGGGTCGACAACGGCGATGCCAGACTGGCGATCGCCGCGCGCAGCGAATTGACCGCGACCACTCGGCCGCTTAAGCCGGGGTCGTATGTCGTTCGTTACCGGGTTGTGACCGAGGACGGGCTCGTCGTCAGCGGACTGTACCGATTTGCGGTGAAAGCCTGATGGCTCGTAGCAAGGGAGAGTGGGCGCCTGCCCGGGGAGTCGCAGTGGTCTGGACTCTACTGCTGTCCTGCAGTTCGGTGTACGCCTCGGTTCCGCTGCCGCCGCGAGTCGGACCGGACGGGAAGAAGGCCGACATGTTCGGGTGTATGCAGAGCAACGACTATTACGTGGTCAATTTTGCCGCATACCAGATGGATCCTCAGAGCCCCCCGAACGACCGCAGACCGCCGGTGGCTTATTGTCTAGAGATTCCGCGCGCCGGTCCGACGCGTGTGACGCTCGATTTATTGGACCGGGACGTGCGGCGCAAGGCCGTCGCGCTCACGATTCTGGACGGCGCGGGGAAGCGGGTGTTGAGCATGCCGATGGGCGAGGCCAGATCCGGCGTCGTCAGCGCCGACGTCGATTTTCCGGGTCCCGGGCTTTACGACCTCGTGCTCTATGTCGACGACACGGATCTGCGGATCGCGCCGGATGTCGGCGCGCTGCACATGCCACTCAGGGTTGCCATGCCGACACCGCCTCCGGCCGCCTCAATTGGGCGAGTCGTAACGGTAGTCGGGGTGGTGGGTCTTCTGGCCTTTGGTCTCGGTGTACTGGTGCCGCGCCTGCTGAAGTCCCGGGCTGCAAGCGAATGGGAAGTCTTGGGTGGCTAACTGTGGCTTCGGTCCTGTGTTGAATGCTTTACCTTCCAGGGTGGTAATCGCGCTGCTGCCTCCCGCCATGAACTGGTAGCAATCCATCGTACGACAGCGAAGCTTTTGTTCCTTATAGGGTCCTGCGTACATTCGCGGACTGTCTCTTGTTCTGCAATGAACCGGCGGGCCTGCTCCGTTAGTGCCGTGGCAAAGCCCACACATCACTGGCCGTGGAGCTTCTTCTGCGTGGCCCCGACTTGGGACCGATTTCTCGCGCTATGCACGCTCGGCGCGCCGCTGGCTGCTCCGAGCGTGCCGCTGCCCATGACCTATCTTTCCTGACATCGGTTTTTCACTTTCCCCGCTTGCCCCCATCGACTGCATCGCGACCGCCCGGGTCGGCTGTTCGGTCGCTCGACATGGTCTTCACCCACGCAGGGCGGGCTTGGGAGAACGGAGGTTGCCATGTCTTCATTCAGATCGAACGGTTGCGCCCTGGCTAGCGTGTTGGTACTCGTATCGTGCTTGTCCGTGGCGAATGCCGAGGAGCCGCTGGTCTTCGTCAGTATGCCGGACACGGCCATGTCCGACTGGTTCCTCGAAGATGAGTTGCCCGCCGACGTCAGTCGATCGGGAGACCAGATTTTCGGCAGCGTCGCCGAGTTGGCTCCGGCTTTCGTATTGATGGACGGTGATCTCGGGGCGCAGCACTGGTGGAAGCCGGAGTTCCAGGCATGTGCCCCCGAAGCCGATCTGCGGGGGGTCGTGTCGGCTTGCGCCGATCAAGCCTGGGGTGGACTGAGCGCGTATCTGTCGGCCAAGGGGCTCTCGAATCTGCATGTTGCCGTGGGTGATCATGAGATCGGCGGCAATGACTGGCCGCTCGGCCCTCATTCCGACGCCGTGCCGTTCTTCAAGGAGGCTTTTGCCAAGCACTTTACGCGGAAGCCGGACGGTGGTCCGCGGTACGATGGCGAGATCGGTGGTGTCCCCCTGCGTCCGGTAGGCACTCCTTACGAGCATACATCGCATGCGTTCCTGGCTGGTAACCTATTGGTCGTGTCGGTCGACGAATACCAGCAAATCGATCCGGCACAGGTTCTCGGTCCGCGCGGTACGGTGCTGATTTCCGTGAATGAGGCCGATGGTCATCTGCAGTGGCTCGACGCCCTGCTGGGCGCCGCTCGCCTGGACCCCGATATCAGCCACATCATCGTGCAAGGCCACGTACCGGTCATCTCCCCGGTCAGGGGGTTCGCGTCGAGCATGAATTTCATGGATGAATACGATGACTCTGCCTTCTGGCAGGTGTTGCGCAAGCACGCTGTCGATCTCTATTTTGCGGGTGATGTCCATGAAACGACGGTTACCAGGGACAGTGCCTCGAATCTGCTCCAGGTTACTCACGGTGCCGGATTCCGGGGGAACATGGGATTTCTGGTCGGTCGTGTCTACGGCGACCGGATCGAGTTGGAACAGCGTTCTCGTCAGGCGGGTCCTGACGGGAGCATGTCGTTTGTCCCCGAAAGCACGCTACTCCTAGACAAGTCGTCGGGAACCCCACGGTACTCTTTCACCGGGGAGGCCCTGAAACCTATCGATCCCGCCGGTTTGCAGGTGCACTACTCGTTCGACCAGGATACAGCCGGTTTAGCCAAGAACAGCGGTGGCTTCGGTCGTCGCTATGACAGCAGGAAGGTAAACGTAAAGCGCATTGCTGTGGGCAAACTCGGTGCGGCCGCCTACTTTCGGCATCGTGATCGAAGCCGATTGCTCAGCGCCGGGATCACGCCGGTCGCGGGCGATCGTGCCCGAACGGTCGCGATGTGGATCAAGAAGCCTTCCAACCGCCCCGGGTATCTCTATCCCTCGGGTCAGTTCTGGAAAAACGACTATGGGCTGTTTCGGCTTTTCGTTGGGGGCGGCCAACTGGGTTTGGAAGTCGGGGTCGGGAAGCGAGTGATGGCTGCGCAGGGCGAGGTGCAGGTCAATGACGGTATGTGGCATCACGTTGCCGTGACGTTCCCAGGCAAGAGAGCCACTTTGGATGATTTGCGCTTTTACATCGATGGCGTGGCCTATCTGCCGGAAGGCGAGAATCCTCAGACTATCTTCACCGAAGCGGAGGTCAACTCGATGATGGTCGGGGGTACGCCGAGTCCCCGAATGATGCCTGGCTGGACGGGCGGAATCGACGACTTCGCAATCTGGTCATCGGCACACACGGCACCGATGGTCGCAGCGATGGTCAGTTGCGCGAATCGACTGGGCTATGACGCCGGTGAAATGGAGAGCCTGTTCAGGCTTTATCGGGACGAACAAGGGCAAGCGTCCGTCAAGGGAGTCACCTGGGAATACGATGCGGCCGTGGGCGGGGAAGCCGGTGTATGTGCTCAGGACGGAGATTCGGGCCGTCTTACGCTCGCGCTGGATGGCGAAGGCCGCGGTGTAGCCGTCCGTGTCGCCGATGACCCCACGGATCCCACGGATCCCACGGATCCCACGGATCCCACGGATCCCACGGATCCCACGGATCCCACGGATCCCACGGACCCCACGGATCCCACGGATCCCACGGATCCCACGGATCCCACGGATCCATAGCGCCACTATGTGTAATCGAGATGACATGTCCCGGCGCGCAGCGTGAGAGCGCCTTGCGTCGGAGGCTCTCCGCCGCCATGACCTGATCCCTCTGAGTGGCCTGCCATCCCTTGGAGGAGTCTTTCGGTGTCTCTCCGCGTGCCGTTGGTGCCAGTAATGGCCGGTGAGTATGAGGATGGCTTGCTTCCCGGCTTGAACCCCCGCCGGCGCCTCGGTAGACTGTCCATAAGAACAGTGTTCTTATGGACAGAAAAATGAAGCCGATTTCACCCCGTCAGCAGGATATCCTCGACTTCATCCGGCAGTTCATCGAGCAGGAAGAGTTCCCGCCGACGATCGCCGAGATCACCCGGGCTCTGGGCCTCAAGTCCCCGCACGGCGTCCGCGAGCAATTGCAGGCGCTGGCGCGCAAGGGGGCGATCGAGCTGATACCCTCGGCTTCGCGCGGTATCCGCCTGTTGCAAAAGGCAGCGGAACGGGACGGTTTGCCGCTGATCGGCAAGGTTGCGGCGGGCCGGCCGCTGATGACCGAGGCGAACGTCGAGCAGTACTGCAAACTCGGTCCTGAACTGTTCCAGAACAAGGCGGATTACCTGTTGCGGGTGCAGGGCTCGAGCATGCGCGATGCCGGCATCCTCGACGGCGATCTGCTGGTCGTGCAGCAAGCGGCCGAGGCGCGTAGTGGCCAGATCGTCGTGGCGCGGCTGCATGATGAGGTCACCGTCAAGACGCTGCGGCTGGCAGGTGAGATGGCCTATCTGGAACCCGCCAATCCGGAGTTTCCGGTGCTTGCCGTGGACTTGAGTAAGCAGGAACTCAGTATCGAAGGCGTCGTCGTCGGCGTGATCCGCAACCGCATCGACTGAAGGTGACCATGAACGCGGATCTGGAGTCGCTGTTGCGGACCGACCGCCGGATCTGGCGCGGCAAAGGCGGGCCTAAGGCCTCGTTCCCGGTCATCACGAGCGGTTTTGCCGAACTGGACCGGCTATTGCCGGGCGGCGGCTGGCCTTGTCCGGCGCTGATCGAAATTCTGGCACCGGTCTGGGGCATCGGCGAACTGAGTTTATTACTGCCGGCGATGCGGCAACTGAACCGCGACGGCCGCTGGCTGGTCTGGATTGCGCCGCCGTTCGTGCCGTATGCGCCGGCATTGGCTCGTCAAGGGCTGGACCTGCGGCGCACGCTGGTTGTCGATATACCGGATTCGGACACGGATCGCTGGTGGAGCATGGAAAAGCTGCTGCGTCATCCGGGCGCCGGGCTGGTCATGGCCTGGCCACGGCGGGTCCAGCCGGTGGTGCTGCGTCGCCTGCAACTGGCAGCGGAAGAAGGCGGAACGATCGGCGTGCTGTTTCACGGACAGCACGCCGGCAGCACGGTGGCCGCGCTGCGGCTGGCCTTGGCACCGGCGGAGGGTGGGCTGGAGGTGCGGGTGCTCAAGGCGCGCGGCGGATGGGTGGGGGGGGCGGTGAGGCTCGGGGTCGGCTGAGCGATGCTCGGACCGCGTCCATTGAGGAAGCGGCTCTCGGAGGGGGGCGTCCGGTCGATATCCCGTGCTGACTCGCCTGTTGGCTATCGATTCCGAGCCGGGTACCGCCCTCGACGAAATCTCGTACCTACCCCCCAGCCTCGAATACGTCCGTCACGTCGCAGTTACCACGGATGAGTCGCCTGGCGGGATTCATTGCAGACGCTGCGGAGCGATCCAACCATGTTGGCTGAAGTTGCGATTGCCTCTTTGCGGAGCCCGGAGTGCTTGCCGGACGACCCTCGGGGGGTGTGTTCGAAGTCGCCGGGTCCGCTCTGGCTGTGTGCTCACTTCCCGGATCTGTCGCGGGAGGTGCTGGCGCTGCCGGCCGATCGGCCGGCAGCCGTGATCGAGACCGTGAAGGGCCGACCGCTGCTCCAGGCAACGAATATCTGCGCCACCGGATACGGCTTGGCACCGGACCTGCCTTTGTCGGCCGCATACGCGCTGTGTCCGGACCTGGTCATTGTCGAGCGCGATCCGGACCGGGAGCGACAGGCTTTGGAGCGCCTCGCGCGCTGTGCGCTCGGTTTTACGCCGTGGGTCAGCCTCGATTTGGCGCCGGCCCTGCTGCTCGAAGTCCGCGGCAGCCTGAAGCTGTTCGGTGGGCTGGAGGTGCTGACGAGCCAGTTGATGGACCGGCTGGCAGCCTCAGGCCACCGGGCGGTGTGCGCGGCGACGCCGTCCCCTTATGCCAGTGCGCTGCTGGCTCGATGGGGACGGGCGGCGGCGGTCGAGCACGTCGAGGCGTTACGTTCGGCCCTCGGCGATCTGCCCGGCGCTGCGCTGGGGCTCGATGAACGCACGCACGAGCGTTTGCTGAAGGCCGGGCTCGCGACGTTGCGCGATCTGTGGCGGCTGCCGCGCGAGGGTCTGGTTCGGCGCTACGGTACCGAGTTGCTGCTGCGGCTGGATCGAGCCTCCGGCCTGCTCGCGATGCCGCTGCGCGAATTCCGCTCGCCGCCCTGTTTCCATGCCCGATTCGAACTGTCGTCCGAAACCGATTGTCTGGCCTATTTCTTTCCGGCTATCGAGCAGTTATTGCAGCGTCTGAGTGACTTTCTGCACGAACGGGATGCCGGGCTGACCCGCCTGCACCTTGCCCTGGAGCATCGCGACCGGCCGCCGACCCGCTTGAAGCAGGGTTCGCGCCGGCCCGAGCGCGCTGCCGCGCATTTCGGCCGCTTGCTGCACGAGCGCCTGGGACGGCTGTCGTTGTCGGCCCCGGTATGTGCCGTCGAAGTGTCCAGTGCGGCGCTCGTGCCGTGGGCTGCCGTGGCGACGGATCTTTTCGGGCAGTGCGCCGATGAGGCGGCCGATTGGCAGCAACTGCTCGATCAACTGGAGGCTCGGCTCGGCCCGCAGGCGCTCAAGCCTTTGGTGCTTCGCGCCGATCATCGGCCAGAGCGGGCCTGCAGCGGTACCGCGCAAGCGCTGGCGGCACCGTCCGGGTTGGCACCGCGTCCGCTATGGCTGCTTGCCCGGCCGCGGCCGGTGCCGTGCGGCGAACTGGCCGTCATTCGACCGCAGCCCGAACGCATCGAGAGCGGCTGGTGGGACGCGGCCGGTATCCGTCGCGACTACCACGTCGCGACCGACCGGCGCGGCGCGAAGCTCTGGATCTACCGCCAACTCGAGCGTCCCGACCGGTGGTATCTACATGGCCTGTTCGGATGATTGCGGGGATCTCGATGATTCGAGAATCTCCTATGCCGAGCTCCATGCGCTGAGCAATTACAGCTTCTTGCGCGGTGCATCCCACCCGGAGGAACTGGTCGCAGAAGCCGCCCGGCTCGGCTATGCCGCGCTGGCCCTGACCGACGAATGCTCGCTGTCCGGGGTGGTCAAGGCGCGTCAGGAAGCGCGCAAACAGGCCCTGTCGCTGATCATCGGTAGCGAGTTCCGGCTCGAGGATGGATTCAGGTTCGTGCTGCTGGCAACGAACCGGGCCGGCTACGGGCAGTTGTCGGCCTTTATCACGCTGGGCCGGCGGCAGGCCCCGAAGGGTTGTTACCGCTTGAACCGCGAGCAGTTGGCCGAGCATCCATTAACGGATTGCCTGGCGATCTGGTTGCCGCAAGCCGCCCCGGCCGACGCGGACGGCCTCTGGCTGGCGCAGCGCTTTCCAGGGCGCGCCTGGCTCGCCATAGAACTGTTCCTGAACGGCGGCGATCGTCAGCGCCTTGCCGAATTGCAGGCGCTGGCTGGTCGTGTCGGGCTGCCTCCGGTTGCCTGCAACGACGTGCACATGCACTGCCGTGAACGGCAGATCCTGCAGGACACGTTGACCGCGATTCGCTTGAAGCGGCCGGTTGCCGAACTGGGTTATGCGCTGTTTCCGAATGCCGAGCGGCATCTGCGCTCGCGGCCTCGCCTGGCCCGGATCTACCCGGCGGAACTGCTCGCCGAAACGATGCGCATCGCCGAGCGCTGTCGTTTTTCCCTGGACGAACTGCGCTACGAGTATCCGCAGGAACTCGTGCCGGAAGGCCATAGCCCGACCTCGTGGTTGCGGCATCTGACAGAGCATGGGCTGGCGCTACGCTGGCCGGACGGTGCGCCGCATAAGGTGCTCAGCCAAGTCGAGCATGAGCTGCGGCTGATCGCGGATATGGCCTACGAGCCGTTCTTCCTGACGGTTCACGATGTGGTCGGGTTCGCGCGGCAGCGCGGCATCCTGTGCCAGGGCCGCGGTTCGGCCGCCAATTCGGCCGTCTGTTATTGCCTGGGGATTACCGAGGTCGACCCGGGACGGCTGGATCTGTTGTTCGAACGTTTCATCTCGCGGGAACGGGACGAGCCGCCCGACATCGACGTCGACTTCGAGCACGAGCGGCGCGAGGAAGTCATCCAGTATCTCTATCGCAAATACGGCCGGCACCGCGCTGCGCTGGCGGCCAGCCTGACGACCTACCGCGCCAAGAGCGCGGTGCGCGATGTCGCGAAGGCGCTGGGCTTGGGATTGGCCCAGGTCGATGCGCTGGCGCAGACGCTGGATTATTGGGACCGGTCCGAGACGCTGGCGGCTCGCCTGCGGGAGGCCGGGTTGTCGCCCGACAGCCCGACGACCCGGCGACTGCTGTCACTGTCCCAGGCCTTGATCGGCTTCCCGCGTCACCTGTCGCAACATGTCGGCGGTTTCGTGATCGCCGCCGACGAACTGTCGAATCTGGTGCCGGTCGAGAACGCGACGATGCCGGAGCGGACCGTGATCCAGTGGGACAAGGACGATCTGGAAGCCTTGGGGCTACTAAAGGTCGACGTGCTCGCGCTCGGCATGCTGACGGCGATCCGCAAGGCCTTGGGCTATCTTGAAACCAGCACCGGCCAGCCATGGTCGCTAGCCGCCATTCCGCCCGAAGACCCGGCGGTTTATGCGATGCTGCAGCGGGGCGACAGCATGGGCGTGTTCCAGGTCGAATCGCGCGCGCAGATGACGATGCTGCCGCGGCTCAAGCCCGCGAATTACTACGATCTGGTGATCGAGATCGCAATCGTCCGGCCGGGCCCGATCCAGGGAGAGATGGTCCATCCGTACCTTGCCCGTCGCAGCGGCAGGGAAGCGGTAACCTACCCGAGTCCGGCGGTCGAAAAGGTGCTGAAGCGCACGCTGGGAGTTCCGATCTTCCAGGAGCAGGTCATGCAGCTGGCGATGGTCGCCGCCGGCTTCACGGCCGGTGAGGCCGACCAGCTGCGCCGTGCGATGGCGGCCTGGCGCCGCCGCGGCGAGCTGGACCGCTTCGAGCAGAAACTGCTGGACGGCATGCGCGCGCGCGGCTATTCGGACCAGTTCGCGCAGCAGATCTACAAACAGATTCACGGCTTCGGCGAGTACGGCTTCCCGGAATCGCATTCGGCCAGCTTCGCGCTGCTGGCCTATGCCTCGGCCTGGCTGAAGCACCACCATCCGGCCGCTTTCGTCTGCGCGTTGTTGAACAGCCAGCCGATGGGCTTTTACGCACCCTCACAGTTGATCCAGGATGCGACGCGCCAGGGTGTCGAGATCCGGTCGTTGGACGTACGTTCCAGCGATTGGGACTGCACGCTGGAACCGCCGGATCAGCTCCATCCCGCGGTGCGGCTCGGGCTGCGGCTCGTGAAAGGGTTGTCGCGGGCGGGTGCCGGCCGGATCGTTGCCGAGCGTGCCGCGAGGCCCTATGCCGACGTGCAGGATCTTGCCCTGCGCGCGGCACTGGATCGCCGCGATCTGGAGAGTCTGGCCGCGGCCGATGCGCTGTATGGACTGACCGGCCACCGCCGTCGGGCTTTCTGGGAAGCGGCCGGCGTCGAGGCGCCGACGCCGCTGTATCCCGAGCCGGGCCGCGATGAGGCAGTCCCGCTGCTGCGCGCGCCGCGCGAGCATGAGGATATCGTCGCCGACTATGCTTCGACCGGCCTGAGTCTGCGCCGCCATCCGCTGGCCTTGCTGCGCCCGCGTCTGGAGCGGCTCGGCATCCGGACGGCACAGGATTTGTGGGAGTTGCGGAATGGCGCGGCGGTGCGGGTCGCCGGGCTGGTGCTCTGCCGCCAGCGACCCCAGACCGCTGCCGGTGTCACCTTCGTCACGATCGAGGACGAGACCGGTCATGTGAACCTGATCATCTGGCCGAGCACCGCCGAGGCGCAGCGCAAAGCCTTGTTGCAATCCCGAGTCCTGCTAGTCGCTGGTACGGTGCAGCAGGAAGAAGGCGTGCTGCATCTGCTCGCCGGCAAGCTGACCGATCTCGGCGACTGGCTGGGCGGGCTGGAGGTTACGTCACGGGATTTTCATTGAGGTTGTCGTCGGGTTGAAGTCCCACCCACAGGCCTCGCAAGGCCCGCTTCGAGGCATCCCCTTAGCAGCGCATTCGCTGCGCCGACGGCTTACAATGGCGCTGGCGGAATTCAACGCGCAGGGGAAAGATGCGGAGCAGCGGATGAGAGAACTGGTCGCGATTGCCTTGGGCGGTTCTGCGGGCGCCGTCGCACGGTTTCTCGTTGCGAACGGTATTTACGCGCTGCTCGGCCGCAATTTCCCGCACGGGACGCTGGTCGTGAACGTTTCCGGCTGCGTGTTGATGGGCCTGCTGACCGAGCTGATGCTGCAACGTTTCTCGCTGGCAGTCGAGTATCGCGCGGCGATTTTGGTTGGCTTTCTGGGCGCCTATACGACGTTTTCGACCTTTGCGATCGAAACGCTCTACCTGTTCGAACAGGGCGATGTCCTGAAGGCCTTTTTGAACATATTTCTCAGCACCGTGCTCTGTGTTGCCGGAGTCTGGTTCGGCGTCGTTTGGGGGCGGACGCTGTTCGCGAGCGATGTCTACCCTTTGTGGGGGCATGGACTGCCATACGGCCAGTTACTGCTGGTTTTGGCGGGCGCCTTCGCGCTCGCGACCGCTGCCGGCTTCCTGTTCCATTACCTCGGCGTCGCACCACAGCATCGGGCCATTGCGTTGATCATGATGCTCGGGCTGCTGACCGTGGGTTCGACCTTGTGGCTTGCGCTGGCACTGTCGGAGATCCGGCCCGCGTTCCACGGGCTATTGGGTCTGTTCGCAATCAACGCCTTGTTCGGCGCTTTGGTGGTTTGGCTGGGTTCTTACGCGGGGAACTGGTTATGGGAACTCAATCTGTTACGGTAGCGCGGATCTACACCCGCGAAGGGGAGCACCTGTTGGCCGAGATCATCCGGTACTTGCACGACAATGCCAAGGTGGCCGGCGTTACCGTCATGAGAGGCCTTTCCGGTTTCGGGCCGGACGGCAAGGTCCACACAGCATCGCTAATGGATCTGTCCATGGATTTACCGCTTGTCGTCGAGTTCTACGATAGTCCCGAACGGGTCGAAAGCATTATCGCTGAGTTGGAGCGCCATCTGAGTTTGCCCCACGTTGTCACCTGGCCTGCGCAGTTATACAGCAAGGCGGACTGACGTCCATTCCTGCCAGTCATCTAATCGAACCATCAGTCCCTGAATGGACTCATTCCCCTTACTTCTTCTTGAGTAACCGCACCTAAGCCTGATCGAGCTACCCTTTTTGTTGGTGCGTGCGCACCAGTCATGTCGGTCCGCAATCCGCAAACAGGCGGTGCATGCGGGGCCATTTGGCCAGGGCTTGGGTCACCACCGTATGTGCGCCGTTGCGCTCCTGAACGCTCGCGGCAGTTAGCTTGCGGCGAGCAGTAATGCCAAGGCGTCGAACACCCAGTCCGGTTTAGCTGGGCGTCCCTCGCACCTGAGTTGCCTTGCTCGCAGGCGATCGTGCATCGCCGTGTCCACATCCCTCCGGCACTGCCGCCTGCTGGGACACATAACCCCTCGCTCGCGTGCGAGCCCAGCAACGTTTGCGCGCCCGCCTGCAGTTCCATCCACTGAGTCAATGCACTCTGCAACCCGGCCAGTGTTGCCATAAGGTTCGCGCTCACGTTCGCCTACAACTCTTGCCACTCGTCCGGCCAGGGGCAGGCCGGACGCTTTCTCTTCCTCATCGGGCGCTCTCCTCATACTGCACTCGCGACCGAAATGCCCCTGGTTGATAAGCCCAATAAATTAATATTTCAGACCGAATTGAGAGTGTGTGAAAAACGGCTCGATCCGTAGATTACGGTTGATGCAATTTTTGCCATCCGTGGTTACCGGTTCAGGTTTATCGCGTGTCTAGCAGGCTGGTGAAAAACTCCGAAGGCGTTGTGTGGCGGGGGCTCCGGCGTTCTGGACGGGGTAAAATACGGTAT